>JANLUV010000389.1:0-1973 GCA_031363685.1 Alphaproteobacteria bacterium
CGAGGAAAATCTGACCGACCGGATCCACGCCGACCTTTCGCGGGTCGGGGCGGAGACCATCAGGAGTTCTGGCCGCTCATCGGACCGCACACGCACACCCGCCGCGACGGACGAAGCGGCATGACCATCCGTTCGGTGATCAAGGGCTCCGGCTCGGCACTGCCCAGGCGCGCGGTGGCCAATGCCGAGATGGCGGCGATGGTCGATACCACCGACGAATGGATCGTCGAGCGCACCGGCATCCGCAACCGCTATATCGCGGGCGAGGGCGAAACCACCGCGACGCTGGCGACCGAAGCCGCGCGCAACGCGCTGGCCGCGGCGGGGATCGACCCGGCCGATGTCGGCCTGATCGTGCTCGCCACCGCCACCCCCGACCAGACCTTCCCGGCGAGCGCCACCCAAGTCCAGCACGCGCTGGGCTGCAACGGGGGGATCGCGTTCGATGTCGCGGCGGTGTGCTCGGGCTTCCTCTATGCGCTGGCGGTGGCCGATTCGATGCTGCGCACCGGCATGGCGAAATCCGCGCTGGTGATCGGCGCGGAAACCTTCAGCCGCATTCTCGACTGGGAAGACCGCGCGACCTGCGTATTGTTTGGCGACGGTGCGGGGGCGATGTTGCTCGAAGCGGTCGAGGTGGACGAGAACGATCCGCTCGCCCCCGGGATCATCGCCACCCGGCTCCACGCCGATGGCAAGCACAACCAGCTGCTCTATGTCGATGGCGGGCCATCGACTACCGGTACGGTCGGCAAGCTGCGGATGAAGGGCAAGGAAGTGTTCCGCCACGCGGTCTTCAACCTGGCCGAAGTGCTGGGCGAAGTGCTCGCGGATTCGGGCCACACCGCCGCCGATCTCGATTGGGTGGTGCCGCATCAAGCCAACGCGCGGATCCTCGATGCGACCGCGCGCAAGCTCGGCCTGCCCAAAGAGAAGGTGATCGTCACGGTCGATCATCATGCGAACACCTCGGCCGCTTCGGTCCCGTTGGCTTTTGACGAGGCGGTGCGCGACGGGCGGATCGTGCCGGGCAATCTGGTGATGTTCGAGGCGATGGGCGGCGGCTTTACCTGGGGTGCCAGCCTCGCGCGTGTCTGAGTTTCTTGTGCTGCGCCAAAGCGCGGCACCGGCCCGCTCGCGCCGTAAGGCAGAACAAATGTCCCGAATTGGGCCTTTTCCCCCTTCGATCCACAAATTCCCCAAGTCTGCCAGTGCTTTGAATTGCGTTAGTCGGCATTTAGGTTATGTTTCGATTCGGGGTTGGACTGGGGGAGACTAGAAACATGCGTTCCGTCGGGACATTGACGCGCGCCGATCTGGCCGAATCGCTTAACCGCAAGGTTGGGCTGTCGCGCGCCGACGCGCTGACGATGGTCGAAGGCATCCTGCGCCACATGTGCATGGCGCTGGGCGAGGGCGAAAACGTCAAGATTTCGGGCTTCGGCACTTTCCTGCTGCGCGACAAGGCCGAGCGCATCGGACGCAATCCCAAGACCGGAATCGAAGTTCCGATCACCCCGCGCCGGGTCCTCACCTTCCGCGCCAGCCAGATGCTCAAAGATCGCATCTGCGCGGCTGAATGAGCGAACAGCCCGCCCCTGATTTTGCCGATGGTAAGGATGCCGGCGCATTCCGCACGATCGGCGAGATCGCGCAGGCGTTCGGGATCAAGCAGCACGTCTTGCGTTATTGGGAAGAACAATTCCCGATGCTCAAACCGCTCAAACGCGCGGGCGGGCGCCGCTATTACCGTCCCGAAGATGTCCGCCTGATCGGCGAGATCAACCGGTTGTTGTATGCTGAGGGCTTCACGATCCGCGGCGCGCGCCAAGCGCTGGCGGGGCAGGGTGCAGTACCTGCGTCGGCCGGTACCGCGCCCGAGCGTGCCGGGTCGCAGCCACCGCAGCCGGCCGTGTCGGCCCGCGCGCTACCTTCGAACGGCATGGCTGCGAAATTGCGCGCCGTGCGTGCTG
>JANLUV010000408.1:0-5087 GCA_031363685.1 Alphaproteobacteria bacterium
TCAGGGTGATGTCACCGTTTACGGGACGGGCAGCTTTACCCGCACGAACGGCGATACCGGTTCGCTTGCCGATGCCAGCTTCACCACCGCCGTGCTTGAACGCATGGCAGTGCGGACGGCGGACATCGCGGCGACCACAACCCTTGTGGCGACGGCGATGCTGGTCTCTACCGCCGCCGCCGCGGCATCGGGTGAACTCATCGGAACGGATCATGCCTCTTCGGATCTTGGTTGGGGTGGCAGCACGCCGGTTGAATCGGTGAACGCGATCCCAGCCGTTACGGACGAGCCGAATCTGGCGAGCCAGTTGCTTGATCACAACGCGCAAGGCGATGCGATCGATACGCAGCCGACCAGTTCAACCGAATCCGAGGCCACTGCGCCCGTGAGTGATCTGGCCGAGGCGACCGATCACGACGCCGGCGTCAGTCCGGCAGACGATGGCCTTGGTTCTGCCGTCAGCGATCAGACTGACGCTTTGGCAGACAGCTCATCCACCCATGTCTTTGCAGCAATGGATGCGTTGCTCGCTACGGCACAGGCTCCGGCGCAACCCAATAACGCGTCGCCGGCGCCCGCCGGGGAACCTGCCGTCGCCGAGGCCTTCCATGAAGGCGCGGCCAGCCAGTTCCTCGACAGTCTGCTCGATCATTTCGCGTCAGGCACGCCGAATCCGGCAGAAGCAATGGGAGGCGGCAGCTTGTTTGATGCGCTTTCCAGCCATGTCGAGGGCGGGGTTACTTTTGCGATGAATATTGATTTCCATCAGTTGGTTGATGATGCGAGTGCTGCAGTAGCAGCGAACGCCTGAGTCATTCGCGAAGCGGCAGGATTAAGGGAGACGGTGATGCTAAAATCCAATATTCGCCTGGCGCTTGGGCTGGCACTGGCGAGCGCTGCCTGGCCGTCGCAGGTTATGGCGCAAGGGGCGAGCGACGACCTGATGTCGCTTGGCACTGGCGCGCTGCGCGGGGAAATCCAGATGCGCTATGATGCGGCGTTGGGGCTTACCCGGGAAACAGGCGTGGTTTCGGCCGACAATCCCCGTTTCCTGTGGGCTTCGCAGGCCAAGGCGCAATGCGGCATTGCGCTGGGTTTTCTGAAGAGCAACACGCGCGATCCGATAAGCATCGGCAAATGCGCCGACGCTTATCAGCGCATGCAGATCCAGCCGCCGCCGCCGCCACCGGTTGCCGCCGCTCGCCCGGAGGCCTGCAGCCAGCCCGTTGCGGCGCTCATCTTCTTCGACTTCGATAGCGCGATCCCGCCTGAAAGTGCGATGCAGACGATTGACGGCACCGTCGAGAACGCGCGGACGTGCGGTTGGACGAACCTGGTCCTGACCGGCCACACCGACAAGTCTGGCAGCGACGCCTATAATAACGCCCTGTCGGTTCGCCGCGCGAATGCGATTGCGGATCTTCTCGAAAAACGGGGGATCAGCCGTTCCGTGCTGAACGTATCGGGGCACGGTGAATCGGAGCCGCGTGTGCCGACCGCTGATGGGGAGCGTAATCCGCAGAACCGTCGTGTCGAAATTACGGTCAAGTGACCGATCTGGGGGTTAATGTCATGCTGTACAAAAAAATTGTCACCTCTGGTATCGCGGCACTACTGGCAAGTTCGGCCCATATTGCACTCGCGCAATCGGGCGAAGCGGTCAGCTTGCAGGAAGCAATCGCCGTTGCGGTGAATTCCAACCCCGAAATTGCGCAGGCGCAATTCAACAAGGAGGCGATCCAGTTCGAGCGCAAGCAGGCGCAAGGGCTTTATGCGCCCCGTTTCGATGTTGAGGCTTCCGCCGGGATTCGCCATCTCGACAACACCACGCGCCGCACCCTTGGGATCTCGGGCCAGGAACTCTACCCGCTTGAAGCACAGGCACGCGGTGACTGGACGCTGATCGATTTCGGTCGGCGTAGCGGCGAACTGCGGCGTCAGGCTGCCCGGGTCGATGGCGCATCGCTGCGGGTCGTTGAAAGATCGGAATTCATCGCGTTGCAGGTCGCGCGCCAGTACCTTGATGTAATGCTGCAGCAACGTGTTTTTGCGGCAAGCCAGGACAACGTTGTCTTCCACCGGGCGATGGTCAACGATCTTGGAACCGGCGTCCAGCAAGGTTCGATCTCGATTGCCGACCAGCAGCAGGCGCAGGAACGGTTGCAGGCTGCGCTGGTTCGTCAGACCGAGGCGGAACAGGCAGTTGAAGATGCAAAGATCACGATCCGCCGTTTGACGGGGCTTGATCTGAGCAACGTCCAGATGCCGCCGACCTTGGCCGAAAACATGCCCGGCTCGCTGGATGAAGCCGTAGGCCTGTCCCGAACCGCGAACCCGCGCGTCAAGGAAGCGGAGGCAGACGTCGATGCGGCCCATGCACTGGCAGACAGCGCCAAGGGTGACATGTTCCCAAAGATCGGCGTGGATGTAACCGGCCGGATCGGTGAGGATATCGACGGTTTCAAGGGCGCGACAAGGGATGTTCAGGGACGCGCCTATATTCGCTGGAACGTCTTTGACGGCGGCATCAACCGCGCGAAATATCAGGAGATGGTTCGCCGGGCGAGCGAGAGCCGCTATCGGCTGTATCAGGTTGCCCGCGAGGCGGAGGAAGATGTTCGCGCGGCATGGAATGCGCTGCGCTCGCAAACTCGCATCAGCGAGGAATTGATGAACCAGAGCCGGGTCAGCGACGATCTGCTGTTGTCCTACAGGAGCCAGTTCAATGTAGGCCGGCGGTCGCTCCTGGATGTGCTTGATGCCCAGAACACGCGCTACAACGTTCAAGTTCGCCTTGAAACCGCCAGGTTCTCGCAGGTTTTTGCACGGTATCAGTCGCTGGCGGCGACCAATCGCTTGTTGGCCAGCTTCAACATTGCACCCGGAGCAGGGGCGGGCGCAACAGAACGCGACCGCTTCAAGTATGGGCCGCCGCAGCCGGCTGAACTGCAGCGCCGCACCGAACCGAAGTGACTGCGGAACGCGAACTTAATGTTGAAGGTAGCCAAAAATGGCCGATGGGCCGCATTTCCAGAACCGCTCCGCAGATCATTTGATTGCCTCTATTGGCCAACTGACGGAGCGGTTTGGAGTGGCTTTCGCGCCCTCGAGTTTTTCAGGTCTGGCACGTCACCCGGATGGCCGGCTACCGCTTCACCAGGTGGAGTCGGCCCTCGAATTGCTGGGCCTGAATTGCGACATCGCCCGTCCCCAAAAGTTGCCGCGCCGGGCGGACGCCTATCCCGCGATTGTCTCGCTTGGCGAGGCCGGCCCGGTGGTCATTCACGAATTCCGTGATGGCGATGCGCTGGTCTGGCGTCCCCAGTCCGGCGCGACGAACTGGGAGCCGCTGGAAAGTCTTCAGGACGAATACAACGGGTGGATGGCCACCGTGTTCGGCGATCCCACGGCGCTGCGCGATTCAAGTCAGCCGTGGAACCAGCGCGCCCGCAGCCATTGGTTCTGGAGCGAGATACTGAAGGAGCGTCACCGCTTCGGACCGGTGTTCGTCGCGACGTTCCTGATCAATTTGCTCGCGCTGTCGCTGCCGCTGTTCTCGATGAACGTCTACGACCGTGTCATCCCCAATCGCGCGCAGTCAACGCTGTGGGTGTTGGCGCTTGGCGTGGTGATCGCTTTCGGCCTGGAATTTGCCTTGCGGCGGGCGCGGACCAGGGTGATCGACGAGATCGGCCAAGACCTTGACCTGCGGCTGTCGCAGAAAATCTATTCCAAAATTCTTGCCGCGCCGCTGGCCGATCGCAAGGGGCATACCGGAAACCTTGTTGCGCGGGTTTCCGAATATTCCATCGTCCGGGATTTCTTCGGCTCGACCACGATCGTGCTGATGGTGGACATGGCCTTCCTGATCCTGTTCATCGCGATGATCGCGTATATTGCCGGTTGGCTTGCGATGGTCCCGGTGGTGGCGACTGCGGTCATGGGTGTCGCCGGCATCTGGCTGCAACGGAAAGTCGTCCAGGCCGCGCGCGAAGCGCAGGCCGATCATGGTCTGCAACAGACGCTGCTGGTGGAATCGATATCCGGGATCGAAACGCTCAAAAGTATCGCTGCCGAGGGCACTATGCTGGGGCGGTGGCGCCGGATCGCCGAGATCGGCACGAAATCCCAGCAACGCCTGCGGGACATTACTTCGGCCGCGATCGGGCTGGCCGCCACGTTCCAGCAGGTGTCCAACATTGCTTTGATCGTCGGCGGCTATTACCTGTTCGATGCGGGCAAGATCACGATGGGCGCGATTATTGCGATCGTGATGCTGTCGTCCCGCTCGCTTGCTCCGGCGGCGCAGTTGGCATTCCTCCTGACTCGCGGTCAGCAGGCCCGGCAGACGCTTGAATCGATCCAGCGTCTGTGGGACGAACCCGACGAACGGCGAATGGGCAGTGCATCCATCACCCCACAGGTTCGCATCGGCCACATCAAGCTCGAAGAACTCAGCTTTTCCTATCCTGATGCCGCGACGGAATCGCTCGCCGGAATCAACCTCGAGATCAATCCGGGTGACCGGATTGCGATTATCGGCCGGGTCGCTTCCGGCAAGTCAACGCTGGGCCGGATCATCTGCGGACTGTACCAGCCTGCCGGAGGGGCAATGCTGGTCGATGGTATCGACAGTCGCCAGTACCGGCCGCAGGATCTGCGCATCGCCCTGCGCTTCGTTGGTCAGGATGCCGATCTTTTCAGTGGCTCGATCAAGGACAACCTTGCGCTGGGGGCGGGCCAGGTGAGCGACGAGGAACTGCTGGATGCACTGCACTTCGTTGGCGCGGAGCAGTTTCTTTCACGCGATGCCGGCGGCTTCGACCGCGCGGTCGGGGAATCCGGCAGCCGGCTGTCAGGCGGGCAACGTGCATTCCTTACGCTCGCCCGCGCCTTCGTCAATCCGGCCAGGCTGATCTACCTCGATGAGCCCACCGGCGCGATGGACAGCCAGACCGAGAAACTCTTTGTCGATCGCCTGTCCCAATCGCTGACACCTGGTCAGACACTGGTTATTTCCACACATCGGCCAGCTCTTTTTACGATCTGCAACCGCCTGATCGTGCTCGACAAGGGGCGCATTGTTG
>JANLUV010000474.1:0-3526 GCA_031363685.1 Alphaproteobacteria bacterium
GGGCGTGTTTGAAGTCATGGCGCGGGCGCTTAGCTGTTTATCTCGGCGCGGAAAAGCCGCTCGTCGAAGCCATGGTTGCGAAAGAGACCGGTCTTGCGCATGAAGCGGGAATGAAAACGAACGTCGCGCGCCTTCCCGTCCTCGTTTCCGCCGCCCTTGCTCTCAGCCTGCCTGCCGCCGCCGCCGGACAGCCAGCCAGCCGATCCGCGCCCATGGCGGTTCCACTGGCCCAGCCGATCCCCGCAGCGCAGGACAAGCCCTATCCCGGCACCATCACGCTGGAAATCGACGCAACCGATCTGACCCGCGCGGTATATCGGGTGACCCAGACGATCCCGGTGGCGCCCGGCAGCACGCAGTTGACGCTGTTCCTGCCCCGCTGGATTCCCGGCAACCACGGCCCGACCGGGACCATGGCAGAGCTGGTCGACATCCGCTTCTTTGCCGGGACCAAGGTGCTGGCCTGGCGGCGCGATCCGGTCGAGGTTTTTGCGTTCCACGTCGATGTCCCGGCCGGGACCGCGGCGATCACCGCCCGCTTCCTCCACACCTCACCGCTGCAAAGCTCCGAAGGGCGCATCACCATGACGCCCGACATGCTGAACCTGCAGTGGGACCGGATGAGCCTTTATCCCGCCGGGCATTACGTGCGGCAGGTGCGGATCAAGCCGGCGGACACCTTCCCGCAGGGCTGGCAGGTGTTCACCGCGCTCGACGGACAGCAACAGACCGGCAGCCGCGTTACCTGGGCCGAGACGGACTACGAAACGCTGGTCGATTCCCCGATCTTCGCCGGGCGCCACGCGGCGCGGTGGAACCTCGGCAACGGTGTCAGCCTTGATGCCGTGGCGGACGCGCCCAAGCATCTGGCGATCCGCCCCGAACACCTCGCAACCTATCGCGCGCTGGTCGACGAATCGCTCGCACTCTACGGCAGCCGCCACTTCGATCACTACGATATCCTGCTCGCGCTGTCGGACAAGCTCGGCAGCATCGGCCTTGAACACCACCGCTCGAGCGAGAACCAGATGGAGCCCGAAACCTTCGTCAACTGGGCAACGATGGACTTTGAGCGCAACGTCATCGCGCACGAAATCTCCCACTCGTGGGACGGCAAGTTCCGCCGCCCGGCCCGGCTGTGGACGCCCGATTACCGCCAGCCGATGCAGAACAACCTGCTGTGGGTCTATGAAGGCCAGAACCAGTTCTGGGGCTATGTCCTGGCCGCGCGGTCGGGGGTCCAGTCCAAGGACGTGGTGCTCGGCATGATCGCGCGCGCTGCCGGCGAACACACGCAGGAACCCGGGCGCGGCTGGCGCTCGGTCGAGGATACCACTCACGATCCGATCTTCGCGCGGCGCAAGCCCAAGCCCTATCCCTCGATGGCGCGGGGCGAGGAATATTACACCGAAGGCGCGCTGATCTGGCTGGAGGCCGACCAGTTGATCCGCGCCGGCACCGACGGCCGCAAGGGCCTCGATGATTTCGCGCGCGGCTTCTTCGGCATCCGCAGCGGCGATCGGGGCGTGGTCACCTACGAATTCGACGATGTGGTGACGGCGTTGGGCGCCGTTTATCCCTATGACTGGGCCTCCTTTCTCAAGACACGAATCGAACAGCCGAACCAGCCCGCCCCGCTCGCCGGGATCGAGCGCGGCGGTTACCGGCTGGTGTGGAAGGAAGAACCCAACCCGTTCGACCAGGGCCGCATGGCCAACGGCAAGTTCCTGTCGCTTTACCATTCGCTGGGCGTGAACCTCGACAAGGATGGCCGCGTCACCTCGTCGCGCTGGGACGGCCCGGCCTTCAATGCCGGGATCGTCACCGGGGCCCGGATCGTTGCGGTCAATGGCACCGCCTACGATGCCGACGCATTGCGCGAGGCGCTGACCGCAACGAAAAGCGCAAAGGAGCCGCTCCAGCTGATCGTCCAGCGCGGTGATCGTGTCCTGACGGTGCCGGTCGATTACCACGGGGGGCTGCGCTACCCGTGGCTGGAACGGGCGCCCGGCGCCGGACCTGCCGGGCTCGACCTGTTGCTGGCGCCGCGCCGCGCGCCGGCTGCGGTTCGCCCCGCAGCCGGGTCGCAGGCTTGGTTGCCTGGAACATGACGGGGCGAAGCCGCGCCGCGCGCCGGGGCCTGCGCCTGTTGCTCGGCCGCAAGGTCGCCCCGCCGCGCTTTCTGGGATTTCTCGTGCTGTTGCCGCTGGCGACCTGGGCTCATCACGCCCTGTTCGCGTCGTCGCAATGGATCCAATCGCTCGCACTGGGGTTCGATACCGCCGCGCTGGTGTTCCTGGTATCGCTCGCGCCGCTGCTGCGCGAACGCGATGCCGCAGCCATCCGCTGCCGTGCCGATGCCAACGATGCGAACCGGATTCTGGTGCTGGCGGAGACCACGCTGCTGACGCTGGTCATCATGGCGGCGATCGCCGGTGAACTGCCCGCCGCGCGGAACGGCGATGCGGTTTCGGCAATCCATCTGGTCGCCACGCTGGTGCTGATCTGGCTGTTCGCCAACAGCGTCTACGCACTGCATTACGCGCACGATTTCTACACCGCCCATCCCGAACACGGCGCCGATTGCGGCGGGCTCGACTTTCCGGGGACGCCCGTGCCGGGCTATGCCGATTTCCTGTATTTCGCCTGTACCCTGGGCATGACCTTCCAGACCTCCGACGTGGCCGTCACCGCGACGCGGTTGCGCGGGGTCGTGCTGCTGCACTGTTTCGCAGCGTTCGTGTTCAACATCGGGGTGATCGCCTTCACCATCAACGCGATCGGTGGCGGGCAGGGGTAACTCCGGCGATATCCTGAATTCGGGTGCATGACTGTCAGACAATAGTCACTGTTGCAGTGCAACAGGCCCCCGGCTAAGCGCCAGATTCTCTCCACCCTGCGGCGCGGCTGTTGTTCCGCACGCCACCAGCACAAAAAGGTCCATCATGCGTATCGACATGATCCCCGTGGGTGAAAACCCGCCCGAAAGCCTCAACGTCGTCATCGAAGTGCCGATCGGCGGCGAACCGGTGAAGTACGAATTCGACAAGGCCTCGGGCGCCCTGTTCGTGGACCGCATCCTCCACACGCCGATGCGCTATCCGGCGAACTATGGCTTCGTGCCGCATACCCTGTCGCCCGATGGCGATCCGCTTGATGCGCTGGTGATCGCCCGCTCGCCGTTCATCCCGGGCTGCGTCGTCCGCGCCCGTCCGATCGCCGTGCTGAACCTCGAAGACGAACACGGCGGCGACGAAAAGCTGATCTGCGTGCCGGTCGATTCGACCTTCCCGTACTATTCCGACGTCAAGGACAAGGACGACCTGCCGGAAATCGTGTTCCAGCAGATCGAGCACTTCTTCACCCACTACAAGGACCTGGAAAAGGAAAAGTGGGTCCGCGTCGGCAAGTGGGGCGACGCCGAGGAGGCCCGGCGGATCGTGATCGAGGCGATCGCGCGGGCGAAGGAGTAGCCTCAGGGGCATCGCGGCTGCTTCGACAAGCTCAGCATGAGCGGGTCTTGTTT
>JANLUV010000010.1:0-5878 GCA_031363685.1 Alphaproteobacteria bacterium
ATTTCCTCGTCGCGGGCGAACTTGGCCTCTTCGGCGCGTTCACGGTCCTGAAAGCTGGTCATGACTGGTCGAATCCCTTTACGGCGAATGGTGGGCGGCAAATCGATCGGCGTCCAAACTTCGCGATAGGGCGCGCGGCCGCGCCGTTCAATCCCCGATCCGCACCACGACCTTGCCGATCGCCTTGCGCCCGGCCAGCAGCGCGATCCCTTCCGCCCCGCGTTCAAGCGGCAGGACCGCTCCGATCCGCGGGCGAAACCGGCCGGCGCGCAACAGTTCGATCAGTTCGGCGACGTGGCCAGCGAAATGGGCGGGTTCCCGGTCGAGGAAACCGCCCAGAAACACGCCGCAGATGTCGCACGCCTTGAGCAGCGGCAGGTTGAGCGGCACTTTGGCGATGCCCGCCGGGAAGCCGACCACCAGGAACCGGCCTTCCCAGCCGATCGCGCGCAGCGCGGGTTCCGAATAATCGCCGCCGACCGGATCAACTACGATCTGCGCGCCATCCGGCCCGCAGGCGGCCTTGAACGCTTCGGCCAGCGCCTTGGACTGCGCCTTGTCGAACGGCGCGCGGCCATAGACCACGGTTTCATCGGCGCCCGATTCGCGCGCGGCAATCGCCTTGGTCTCGTCCGAAACGCCTGCAACCACCCGCGCGCCCAGTGCATGCGCCAGTTCGACGGCGGCAATTCCGATCCCGCCGGCAGCACCCAGCACCAGCACGGTATCGCCGGGTTTGATCCGGCCGCGATCCTTCAGCGCATGGATCACGGTGCCGTAAGTCATCAGCAGCGCGGCGCCATCGTCCCATGAAATATCGTCGGGCAGCGGGTAAGTCTTGCTGGCTTCAGCGAGAACCTGTTCGGCCAGCCCGCCATAAACGGTCAGCGCGATCACCCGGTCACCCGGGGCGAAGGCAGAAACCCCTTCGCCAACCGCCAGCACGGTGCCCGAAACCTCACCGCCGGGGGCGAACGGGCGTTGCGGGCGGAACTGGTACCGGTCCTCGATCACCAGCGCATCGGGGAAGTTGATCGCGCAGGCCTTCACCCCGATCACCACCTGGCCGGGGCCGGCGACGGGTGCGGGCAGATCGGTGATGACCAGCGTGTCCGGGCCGCCAGCGGCGAGCGAAGCCAAGGCTTTCATGATTTAAGGTGCTTTCATGTGTTTACGCAGCCGCCGTCACTATGCCCTTGGCGAGAAACGGAAGATCCGTCTTCGCCCGGGTTTCATAGGTCGAGATCGCCTCGTCCCGGGCCAGGGTCAGGCTCACTTCGTCAAGGCCGTTGATCAGGCAGTGCTTGCGGAACGGATCGATTTCGAAGGTGAAGCGATCCTGAAACGGCGAGGTCACAGTCTGGGATTCAAGGTCGATGTGGATCGGATGGGTCCTGGCGATTTCGAGCAGGCGATCGACCGCCTCCTGCGGGAGCGCCACCGCGATGATCCCGTTCTTGAACGCGTTGCCCGAGAAGATATCCGAGAACGACGGCGCGATCACAGCGTGGATGCCCATGTCGAGCAAAGCCCATGCGGCGTGTTCACGGCTGGAACCGCAACCGAAATTGTCACCGGCAATGACGATCGGCGCGCCCGCAAACGCGGGATCATCAAAGACGTTGCCGACTTCCTTGCGCACTGTTTCGAAGCAGCCCTGGCCCAGGCCGTCGCGGCTGATCGTCTTCAGCCAGTGGGCCGGGATGATCACGTCGGTATCGACGTTCTTGCGGCCGAACGGATAAGCTTTGCCGCTGATGTCCTTGACTGCCTGCATCGGGCGGTCTCCTCAGTCCGTTTCCGGCGCGTCTTCAGGATGGATCGGCTCGTGCTTGGGCTTGTCACCGTCCTTGCGGCGCGAGGCATAAAGCAGTGCGGCGGCGAGCGCTGCCGAACCGATCGCGGCGCTCGCAACGGTGGCCGCGTTGGTCCAGGACTTGTCGGTTTTCTTGGTCATGGCAATTCCCTATGTCGGGCGGGGGGCTGCTTGCAAGTGTCGGGCGTCGAATAGCGCAGGGATTCGCGGCTTAGCGGATGAATTGCCCCAGAGTCAGCCACCGCGCGCGCTTTGCGTCAAGCGGTATGGCGGCGTTGGCGGGGCTGGATGACGGCAGGTCGACCAGCGCGAGCGGTGTACCGTGCAGCGCGCGGCGGCCGATTTTCGCCGAGGTGGCGCCATTGAACGCAACTGCGCGCAAGGCGGGCAGGACGGCCACAAGTTCACGCAGCGGCGCGGCTTCGATTTCGCGGATCGCTGCGTCGAGGCTGCCGGTGCGGCGCGCCGAGGCAATCGTGTCCCACAGCCCGATCCCGGCGCCGCGCAAGACTTCCAGCCGGGCATCGTAGGGCAGGGCGGGCAGGTCCTCCCGCCCGATGACCGCCCCGGCAAGTTGCCAGAACCGGTTGCGCGGGTGGGCATAGTAACGCCCGGCGGCAAGGCTGGACTCGCCCGGCAGGCTGCCGAGGATCAGGACGCGCGTATGCGCCGCGACGACCGGCGTGAAGGCGGACTTGCGGTTCACGCCGGCGCGGGTGTCGCTTTGGCCGGTTCGGTCACTTTGGCCGGTGTGCCGCAGGTCATGCAGTAGCGGAAGAAGGCCATCTTGCGGGCGCTGCACTGGCCGCAATGATCGAACAGGGTCATCCCGCAGTGGACGCAGAAATTTGATTGGGCATCACCGGTGGTGGCGATCGGTCGGTCGCAGCCGGGGCAGACTTTCGCCGCCATCTTCTTGAACGCCTCGTCATGCGTCACATGGCGGCGACGCTCTTCCTCGGCCTGCGCTTCGCCTTCCTGCCGGCGGGCGAGATAGGCGCGCATGTTTTTCACCAGGAAATGCCCGGCGGCGAACGTGAGCACGATGCCGACGCCGTAGCGGACGTAACCACCGTAGCTGGGCAGGTAAGGCACCAGTTCGACGAAGAACACGAACACCGCCGCCAGCACGAAGCCGCGGGCGAGCGGCCAGTGATCGCTTTGGCGCTGCTTCACCACCAGCCACACTGCGGCGACCAGCATCGGCAGGGTGATCAGCAGCCTGAGCGCGAAAGTTCGCAGTTCGCGCCAGAACATCGCTTTTTCGCGCGCAGGGCGTTCATTCACCTCGATCTGCGAATTTCGCGAGTGAAGCGCCGAGGCGCTCTGAACCAGCGGGAGCTTCTCGTTTTCGAGCGTTGCGATAGCGGTCTGGAAATTTCGCTCGTTGGCCTTCAGTTGTTCGAGCTGGCGGGTGCGCGCGAGCAGTTCCGGATCCTGCTCGGGATTGGAGGTGGCGGTGCGGGTCTCGATCCACGCCCGGAAGGTGTCGCGGCCGGTGCTTGAGGCGCGCTGGGACTGTTCAAGCTGGAGGCGGGCGATTTCCAGCCGGTCGTCGATCTGGCCGGTGCGGGCATCGATGGCGCGCAGTTCGCTATCGATCCGGACTTGCTCGGGTGTGCGCGCAAGCGGTTCCGAGACGACCTGCTGCTCGACCATGGGCAGATCGCCGATGATCAGATTGCCCAGCCCGACGATGAACCCGGCAAACAAAATCGATACCAGCCACAGCACGGCGCGATAGCCGCGCTCCGGCACGCGAACACCCTTGATCAGGTCCATCAGTTTCTCCCCCGCCGTCGTGGCCCGCGCAGGGTATGAATCCGGCGCGCCTTGTCAAGCGAGGCGGGGCTGTGGCTGGTGGCGAGCAGCGCTGGCGCCGGAGGCGGTTCAGGCACTGGCGCCGGATGGCGATCAGGCGGTGCCAACCAGTTCCCGCACATCGGTCAGGTGCCCGGTCACTGCCGCCGCCGCCGCCATTGCCGGGGAGACGAGGTGGGTGCGCGCGCCGGGGCCTTGGCGACCGACGAAGTTGCGGTTGCTGGTGGACGCGCAGCGTTCGCCCGGCGGGACCTTGTCGGGGTTCATCGCAAGACAGGCCGAACAGCCTGGTTCGCGCCATTCAAGGCCCGCTTCGATGAAGATCCTGTCCAGCCCTTCGGCCTCGGCCTGCTGCTTGACCAGGCCCGAGCCGGGCACGACGATTGCCCATTTGACGCCCGGTGCCTTGTGGCGGCCCTTCACCACGGCCGCCGCCGCGCGCAAATCTTCGATGCGGCTATTGGTGCAACTGCCGATGAACACGTTCTCGATTGCGACGTCGGTCATCCGGGTGCCGGCGGTCAGCCCCATGTAATCGAGGCTGGCTTGTGCGGCGCGTTGCTTCGACGGATCGGCGAAGCTTTCGGGCGCGGGGACGACGCCGCCGATCGGCACGACGTCTTCGGGCGAGGTACCCCAGGTCACGGTCGGCTCGATTTCGGCCGCGTCGATCACCACCGACTTGTCGAACTTCGCGCCGGGATCGGTGGCGAGGCTCTTCCACCAGGCGACCGCCTTGTCCCAGTCCGCGCCCGTGGGTGCCAGCGGGCGGCCCTTGAGGTAGGCGAACGTGGTTTCGTCAGGCGCAACCAGACCGGCGCGGGCGCCGCCTTCGATCGACATGTTGCACACCGTCAGCCGGCCCTCGATCGACATCGTCTCGAACACGCGGCCGCGATATTCGATCACGTGGCCGGTGCCGCCGGCGGTGCCGATCACGCCGATCACGTGGAGGATCAGGTCCTTGGGCGTGACGCCGGGGGCGAGTTCACCCTCGACCCGCACTTCCATCGTCTTCGACGGCTGGAGCAGCAGGGTCTGCGTGGCCAGCACATGCTCGACCTCGCTGGTGCCGATGCCGAACGCCAGCGCGCCCAGTCCGCCGTGGCAGGACGTGTGGCTATCGCCGCAGACGATCGTCGCGCCGGGCAGCGAAAAGCCCTGTTCCGGGCCGACCACATGGACGATGCCCTGTTCCAGATCGGTCGCGCCGATATAGCGGATGCCGAAGTCGGGCGCGTTGCGTTCCAGCGCGGCCAGCTGCTGCGCGCTTTCCAGATCGGCGATCGGCAACCGGTTGCCCGCTGCGTCCTTGCGCGCCGTGGTCGGCAGGTTGTGATCCGGCACCGCGAGCGTAAGGTCGGGGCGGCGCACCTTGCGCCCGGCTACGCGCAGGCTTTCGAACGCCTGCGGGCTGGTTACCTCGTGAACGAGATGCCGGTCGATATAGACGAGGCAGGTGCCATCATCGCGCGTTTCGACGATGTGGGCGTCCCAGATCTTTTCGTAGAGGGTGCGGGGTTTGCTGGCCATGATGCAGCGGATCTAGGCAGCGTGGGGCCTCCTGACAAGATCAAAAGGGACGCCCGGATGGGGCGCCCCTTCGGTATGTTCAGGCTATCGCGGGCTTAATTGCGGCGATCGTTCCAGTCGCCGCGCTCCATGTGGAGCCGGCTGCGGATGTTGGCGATCCGGTTCTGGAGCCCGCGATATTCGCGGTTATTCAGCCCATCACGATTGAACCGGCGGAACTGTTCGCGCACCGAGGCGATGTCGTGGCGCAGGCTGGCGCTCTCACGGCCCGAAATGCGGTCGCGGCGGTCATTGCGTTCGACCCGGCGTTGCAACTCGCCCAGCTGGGCGCGGATGGCTTGAGCGCGGCCGGGGGTGTTGTGACGTTCGGGATAAGCGTGGCCTGCAGTACTGGGGCCGCCATAAGGCTGGGCCGAAGCGGTGCCCGCCGCGCCGAGCATCGTGGCGGCGATCAGGGCGGGGATGATGATCTTGGGCAGCTTGCGCATCATAGTCTCCTGCAATTCTGTTCGGGACCGGCTGGGTCTGTGGGTTCAGGTTTAGTGCTCTGAAAATGAACGATAGCGAAATAAGGTCCCGTGATTCGTGCAGGAAACTGTCGCGGTTTGTCGTACGCAGCGCTAAACAGCGTTTATGCTGGAACCACTTTCTCCTTTTGCTGCCACGCTGATCGTTCTGGCCACGTTCGCCGTGATGGAGGGGGGGGCG
>JANLUV010000163.1:0-7475 GCA_031363685.1 Alphaproteobacteria bacterium
CTGCCCGGCGCCAGCCCGCCCAGCGTCCGCATCGCGGCGCGCGCGCCGCGGCGCGCGCGCCGGCCAGCTTGGGCAGCCACGCCCGCGCCTCGATCGCCAGCGATCCGGGCCGGTGCGAGCGGAAGAACGGATAGGCGGGCAGCGCCGCGATCACGGCCCAGTAATAGCGCAAGGTATCCCGCCGCCGCCGCGCCGCGCTCGCAGTCACCGGCGGCAGGCCTTCCGGCAACCGGGGCGCGGTGGCCCCGGCCGCCGGCAGCGCCGCCGGATCGCGCACAAAGCGCGACCGGCCGTTCACGCCGTCGCGCTCCAGCGCCATCCAGTGCGGACGGACATAGCCTTCCTCGAACACATGGACCCGCACGTCGCGCAGCCGCGCCATCTGGTGCGCCACCATGTGCATCGGCCGGCAATCGCCGAACAGCACCAGATCGGTCGTTTCGTTGTCGCGCATGAACCGGTCGATGAACAGCGCCCACTTCGCGCGCCGCCCGCGATAGCACAGCGCCGGGGCCGTTCCGTGGCGATCGGGCCAGTCGCGCTGGTCGCCGCCGTTAAGGTTGATCCGCTGAATGGCGCACCCTGCCAACGCTAGCGCCCCGGCCAGTTCGGCGAAGAACGGCCCGGGCGGCCCTTGCAGGAACAGGAACCGGCGCGCCCCGCTCATCGCAGCAAACTCCGCGCCCGGCCGACCGCGCGGCGCAAGGTCACCAGCAGCGGATTGCGCTGCAGTGGATTGTTGGGCCGCACCCCGGCCACGATCCGCTCCACCAGCACTTCGGGCGGGCAGGGCAGGGCGGTCAGCGGATCAAGATAGCGCGGGTAAACCAGCAGCGTCGCCGCCACCAGTTCGTCAAGCGACCGCTTTGTGCTCCGCCGCGCCGGCACTGCGCCCAGATCTGTGGTCAGCCCCCAGCCAGCATAGAACGGCACCCCGTGCGTCGTCACCGGCTTGCCGCGCAGCAACGCCTCGAACCCGGCCAGCGAGGTCAGCACGTGCACCTCGTCCACCGCGTCGATCCACGCCGGTATCCCGCCGCCCCGCGCGATGGCATCGGCAACCTGCAGCATTACGCAATCGTCCACATGCCCCCGGCGATGCCCCGCATCCACGTCGGGGTGCGGCCGGTATACGATCCACGCGTCGGGCGCACAGGCCCGTACTCGCCGGACAAGATCGAGATTGGAGGTAATCCCCCCGCCGCCGCGCAGGACGGAAAGGTCATCCTCCACCTGCCCGGTGACCAGGATGTGCCGGCCGGGCCGATCCGCGCGGGCCACGCCTGCACCGCCGGCTGCATACTTGCTGACCCCGCCAGCCACGATCCGCACCCGCAGCGCCGCCGCCCGCGCCACCAGCGTAGGGGAAAAGCCAGTCCCGGCCAGCAGCCGCTCCAGCCCGCTCGGGCCGGAAGGATCGTAATGCGGGCACTCCGGCTCGACCACGATCGACAGCGGCGGCACGCAGTCCGCCCCCAGCCCGACCGAGCGGATAAATCCGTCCTCGATTTCGGCACGTGGCGCGGCGGAGCGTTCGATTTCCGCCAGCACCGCCGGATCGGTCCGCGCCCGCCAGAACGCGACAATCTCGTCCGGCGCGGCCGCTGCGCCGAACGGCACCGGCCCCGCGCCGCCCCACAGCAGCGGCGCCACCGTGCGCCGCTTCCACCCGGCGATCCCGTGCACCGCGCCGATTCGCCGGTTGGCATCGATCAGCCCGCGCCAGAACCCCAGCAACTCGATTGCTGCCAACGCCGGGATCGCCTGATCGCTGAACGGATCGCGGAAATCCCACCCGCCGCCCAGATGGCGCCGCGCCAGCGCTTCCAGCGCCGCGCCGTCCGCGACCACCGCTGGTTCCCCGCCCGGCGCGCTCACCGGAACCCCGGCCAGCGCGGCCAGCACCGCCAGCGGATCGCCGGCCCGGGCCACCACTTCATGCGCCCAGCCAAGCAAGTGCCACGGATCACAGTCCCCCGGCACGCACGCCACCCCGTCCCCCGCTCGCCCGCAGCACACCAGCGGCAGTCCCAGCCGCGTCGCCCGCTCGCGCCCCGCCGCCAGCGTCGCTGCGTCGACTCCCACTACCACCACGCCGCCGCCGTTCGGCAAGTCCGGCTGCGGGCCCCAGAACGAACCGCCCACCTTCAGCCGCCGCAGCGCCGCGATGCACCCGGCCGGATCGAAATCAGCCGCCGATTTGCCGCGCGCCGGTATTTGCAGGGCGACGCGGCTACTGCCCGGAAACGGCGGAACCCGCAGTAACGCCGGCCATGTTCTCAGTCGCGTTGCCATCGCGCCACGGCATGGTTCGCAGGTCCCGCGTTGTCAAAGCGGGTTGGCGCGGTTCCGGTTCAATCCGGATCGAACAGACGCCGGACGCGCGCCTGCGGAAAAGGCGGTTTGCCCCGCAACCGCCCTTTTCCCGCGCACGGATGATGATAAGGGAGTCGCTGGCTACTTGCCGCCATCACGTGCCTGCAGGAGAGTTTCGTCCCATGAAGACCCGCGCCGCCGTTGCCTTCGCGCCCAAAACCCCGCTCGAACTCGTCGAGCTTGATCTGGCAGGCCCCAAGGCCGGCGAAGTGCTGGTCGAAATCATGGCCACCGGCATCTGCCACACCGATGCCTATACGCTGGATGGGTTCGACAGCGAAGGCATCTTCCCCAGCGTGCTCGGCCATGAAGGCGCCGGGATCGTGCGCGAAGTCGGCGCGGGTGTCACCAGCGTGAAGCCGGGCGATCACGTCATCCCGCTTTACACGCCCGAATGCCGCCAGTGCAAAAGCTGCCTTTCCGGCAAGACCAACCTGTGCACCGCGATCCGCGCCACGCAGGGCAAGGGGGTGATGCCCGACGGCACTTCTCGGTTCAGCTACAAGGGCCAGACCATCTTCCACTATATGGGCTGCTCCACGTTCTCGAACTTCACCGTCCTGCCGGAAATCGCGGTGGCGAAAATCCGGGACGACGCGCCGTTCCAGACCAGTTGCTACATCGGTTGCGGCGTCACCACCGGGATCGGCGCAGTGATCAACACCGCCAAGGTGCAGGTGGGCGAAAACGTCGTGGTCTTCGGCCTCGGTGGCATCGGACTTAACGTGATTCAGGGCGCGCGCCTTGCCGGCGCAGGCAGGATCATCGGGGTCGACATCAACCCCGACCGCGAGGAATGGGGCCGCCGCTTCGGCATGACCGACTTCCTCAAGTCCACGGGCCTGTCGCGTGAGGACATCGTAGCGAAAGTGGTCGAACTGACCGATGGCGGCGCCGACTACACCTTCGATGCCACCGGCAACACCGAAGTCATGCGCACCGCGCTCGAAGCCTGCCATCGCGGCTGGGGCACCAGCATCATCATCGGCGTGGCCGAAGCGGGCCACGAAATCTCCACCCGCCCGTTCCAGCTCGTGACGGGGCGCAACTGGCGCGGCACTGCGTTCGGCGGCGCCAAGGGCCGCACCGACGTGCCCAAGATCGTCGACATGTACATGACCGGCAAGATCGAGATCGATCCGATGATCACCCACGTCATGGGGCTGGAGGAGATCAACACCGCGTTCGATCTGATGCACGCCGGTGAAAGCATCCGCTCGGTCGTGGTGTTCTGATCGTGGAGCAGGTCAGCGGCAATCGCAGCCATTGCGGCACGCAAGGCGTCTATACCCACCGGTCCTCTGCCACCGGCACCGCGATGACCTTTGCGGTGTTCGTGCCGGATCATGCGCCGGGCGCGAAGCTGCCGGTGCTGTGGTATCTCTCGGGGCTGACCTGCACCCATGCCAACGTCACTGAAAAGGGCGAATACCGCGCCGCCTGTGCTCAAGCCGGGATCATTTTCGTCGCCCCCGACACCAGTCCGCGCGGCGATGATGTGCCCGACGATGAAGCCTACGATTTCGGCACGGGTGCGGGCTTCTATGTCGATGCCACACAGGCCCCGTGGGCCGCGCATTTCCACATGCGCAGCTACCTCGAACAGGACCTGCCCACGCTGATCGCCGCCGAATTTCCGGCGGACATGGCCCGGCAGGGCATCACCGGACACTCGATGGGCGGCCACGGCGCGCTGACCATCGCCTTGCGCAATCCCGGCCGGTTCGCCTCGGTCAGCGCGTTCGCCCCGATCGTCAGCCCGCTGGCCTGCCCGTGGGGTGAACAGGCGCTGACCGGCTATCTCGGTGCGGATCGGACGACATGGCACGAGTACGACGCCTGCGCGCTGATCGCCGCCGGCGCGCGTCTGCCTGACCTGCTGGTCGATCAGGGCACGGCGGACAATTTCCTTGACGGCCAGCTCAAGACCCATCTGCTCGTTGAAGCCTGTCAGGCCGCCGGCCAACCCGCCACGATCCGCATGCAGGACGGCTACGATCATTCCTATTACTTCATTTCCACCTTCATGGCCGATCATGTCCGCTGGCATGCTGAGCGCCTGAAGCGTATGGACTGACGGCATGAGTCACGAGGAAAAGCTGGCGGAAATCATCGCAGTCCACAGCGGGCGGGAAGGGCCGCTGCTGCCGATCCTGCACGACGTACAGGCCGCGTTCGGCTGCGTCGATCCGGCGGCAGAAGTCGCCATCGCCCACGCGCTGAACCTCAGCCGCGCCGAAGTCCACGGCGTGGTCAGCTTCTACCACGATTTCCGCGCAGTGGCGGACCCGCGCCCGCACGTGCAGCTCTGCCGCGCCGAAGCTTGTCAGGCGCGCGGGGTCGAAGCGCTGGTGCCCGCCGCCGAGGCTGCGGCGGGTGATCGCGTGCGCCTGTCGAAAGTCTATTGCCTCGGCCTGTGCAGCGTCGGCCCGGCCGCGCGGGTGGGCGATACCGTCCATGCCCGGCTCGATGAAGCCGCGCTGGTCGCTCTGGTGGAACGCGCATGACCCCAAGTCGATCTGTGGTCCGTATCAGTGACGATTCGCTCGCGCTCGCCTGCGGGGCCGATGCCGTGGCCGCCGCGTTCGTCGCGGCAGGCTGCACGGTCGAACGGGTCTCCAGCTGGGGGATGCACTGGCTCGAACCGCTGGTCGAAATCGATGGGCAGGGGTTTGGTCCCGCCACCCCGGCCGATGTCCCCGCCATCCTCGCCGGGTCCAGCGCCAGGGCCGTCGGCCCCATCGCGGCCCATCCCTTCATCGCCCGCCAGCAGCGCCTCACGTTTGCCCGCGCCGGCCAGACCCGCCCGCTCAGCCTCGAAGCTTACGCCGCCACCGGCGGCTGGTCGGGCCTGACCCGGACCCGCACGTTCGCCCCCGCCGATGTCATTGCCGAAGTAAGCCAATCCGGCCTGCGCGGCCGGGGCGGGGCGGGCTTTCCCACCGGGATCAAGTGGCAAACCGTCGCCGCCGCACCGGGCGCCCGCAAGTACGTCGTCTGCAACGCCGACGAAGGCGATTCCGGCACTTTTGCCGACCGGATGCTGATGGAAGGCGATCCCTTCGCCCTGATCGAAGGCATGGCCATCGCCGCCCACGCTGTCGGCGCCGGGCAGGGCTACATCTACGTCCGCAGCGAATACCCCCACGCCATCGCCAAGCTGACCGTGGCAATCACGCTGGCAACAACGATCATCGCCCCCTTCCGCCTCGAAGTCCGCACCGGCGCCGGGGCCTACGTCTGCGGCGAGGAAACCTCGCTGCTCAATTCCATCGAAGGCAAGCGCGGCGAAGTCCGCGCCAAGCCGCCGCTGCCCGCCATTTCCGGGCTGTTCGGCTGCCCCACCGCAGTCAACAACGTCCTCACCCTCACTGCCCTGCCGCACATCATGGCCGAGGGCGGGGCGCAGGAATACGCCCGCCATGGGTTCGGCCGCTCACGCGGGACCACGCCGATCCAGCTTGCGGGCAACATCGCGCGCGGCGGCCTGTTCGAAACCGCGTTCGGCATCACGCTCGATGAACTGGTCAACCAGATCGGCGGCGGCACCGCCAGCGGCCGCCCGGTCAAGGCCGTGCAGGTCGGCGGGCCGCTCGGTGCCTATATCCCGCCGTCCCAATTCCACTTGCCGTTCGACTACGAAACCTTTGCTGCCGCCGATGCGCTGATCGGCCACGGCGGCATCGTGGTGTTCGACGATACGGCCGACATGGGCGCGATGGCCCGCTTCGCCTTCGCGTTCTGCGCGGCGGAAAGCTGCGGGAAATGCACCCCCTGCCGGATCGGTTCCACGCGGGGCGTCGAACTGATCGACCGCATCCGCACCCCGGCGCGCGTGCGCGACCCAGTCGGCGCACTCCCCCAGATGCACAACGCGCCCAAGGCCCCGCGCAGCGCGGCCGAGGACGTGACCTTGCTCGAAGACCTGTGCGAGACGATGAAGTTCGGCTCGCTCTGCGCGCTGGGCGGGTTCACCTCCTACCCGGTGCTCAGCGCCCTGAAACACTGGCCGGAGGACTTCGGCGCCAAGGATTTCAATGATGGGTTATGAACCGCAAGCCGATTTCGGCACCCCCAAAGTCCACTCCGACACCGCCGTCACCCTCACCATCGACGGCCGCGCCGTCACCGTCCCCGCCGGCACCAGCGTGATGCGCGCCGCCGCGCTCACCGGCGGTTCGATCCCCAAACTCTGCGCGACCGACAACCTCGCCGCGTTCGGCTCGTGCCGCCTGTGTCTGGTCGAAGTCGATGGCATGCGCGGCACCCCCGCATCCTGCACCACCCCCGCCAGCGAAGGCATGGTCGTCCGCACCCAGACCCCGCACCTTGAAAAGCTGCGCAAGGGGGTGATGGAGCTGTACATCTCCGATCACCCGCTCGATTGCCTGACCTGCAGCGCCAACAACGATTGCGAACTGCAGGACGCCGCCGCCGAGGTTGGCCTGCGCGATGTCCGCTATGGCTATCAGGGTGAACACCACCTCGCGCAGCCGACCGACAGTTCCAACCCCTACTTCGATTTCGATCCGTCCAAATGTATCGTCTGCTCGCGCTGCGTCCGCGCGTGCGAGGACGTGCAGGGCACTTATGCGCTCACCATCGACGGGCGCGGGTTCGGCTCGAAAGTCGGCGCGGGGCAGGCAGCGGACGATTTCCTGTCGTCCGATTGCGTATCGTGCGGCGCCTGCGTGCAGGCCTGCCCCACCGCCACGCTCAACGAAAAAGCCGTCACCGCGATCGGCAAGCCCGAACGCGCGGTCGTCACCACTTGCGCCTATTGCGGCGTCGGCTGCACCTTCCGCGCCGAGATGCGCGGCGAACAGCTCGTCCGCATGGTCCCGTGGAAGGACGGCAAGGCCAACCACGGCCACTCCTGCGTCAAGGGCCGCTTTGCGTGGGGCTACGCCAATCACCAGGACCGCATCCTCAGCCCGATGATCCGCGAGACGATCCACCAGCCGTGGCGCGAAGTCAGCTGGGCCGAAGCGTTTGCCTACACCGCCGCAAAGCTCAATGCGATCAAAGCGCAATATGGCCCGCGCGCGCTCGGCGGGATCACCTCCAGCCGCTGCACCAACGAGGAAGCCTACCTCGTC
>JANLUV010000200.1:0-2427 GCA_031363685.1 Alphaproteobacteria bacterium
ACCACGACGCGGCTCTCCGCCCGAAAACGCTCGCCGAGTTCGTCGGGCAGGCGGCGGCAAAGGACAACCTGCGGGTGTTCATCGAGAGCGCCAAATCGCGGCGCGAGGCGATGGATCATGTGTTGTTCTTCGGCCCGCCGGGGCTGGGCAAGACCACGCTGGCGCAGATCGTCGCGCGCGAGTTGGGGGTCGGGTTTCGCGCCACCTCCGGCCCGGTGATCGCCAAGGCGGGCGATCTTGCGGCATTGCTGACCAATCTCGAAGAAGGCGACGTCCTGTTCATCGACGAGATCCACCGGCTCAGTCCGGTGGTCGAGGAAATCCTCTACCCGGCGATGGAGGATCGTGCGCTCGATCTGATCATCGGCGAGGGACCGTCGGCGCGATCGGTGCGGATCGACTTGCCAGCCTTCACCCTGATCGGCGCGACCACCCGGCAGGGGCTGCTGACCACGCCGCTGCGCGACCGGTTCGGCATTCCGGTACGGCTCAATTTCTATACCGTGCCCGAACTGGAACGGGTGGTGATGCGCGGCGCGACGCTGCTCGGCATGGGGATGGACCCCGAAGGCGCGCGCGAGATTGCCCGCCGCGCGCGCGGCACGCCGCGCGTGGCCGGGCGGCTGATGCGGCGGGTGCGCGATTTTGCCCATGTTGCGGGTTCGGCTACGGTCACCCTGGCGATTGCCGATGATGCGCTGAACCGGCTGGAGGTCGATGCGCTCGGCCTCGATGCGCAGGATCGGCGCTATCTCCGCATGATCGCCGATATCTACAAGGGCGGGCCGGTCGGCGTTGAAACGCTGGCGGCGGGCCTGTCGGAACCGCGCGATACGGTGGAAGAAGTGATCGAGCCGTTCCTGATCCAGCTCGGGCTGGTGGCCCGCACCGCGCGCGGGCGGTGCCTTAACGAGCGGGCGTGGCAGCACCTTGGGCTGACCCCGCCCAGTGGCATTCCGGCGGGTGGCCAGACGGGCCTGTTCGACGATGAAGACTGAGCGAGCTTCGCAAAACGCGCAAGTTCGGTTCCAATTCGGGACAGGTTACCGCCCAGACCCTTCAACGGGGGCAGAATCCACCCGAATGACCCTCCGGAAACGGTTAACACGATTGTCGTAGACCGCGCTCTCTGCGTTTCTCAACTGCGGGGCAAGGATTGCGGAATTTCGATTCCGTAACTCCCCGGCCACCGGAACAAGAGAGAACACCATGTCGGTTCGGACGGCCCTCGCGAAACTTGCTACCGTTGCAGCCGGCGGTGCGCTGATCGGCGGCGGTGCCGTGCACGTGGCGGAAGCGCCCAAGACCGGCACGCCGCAATACGTCAAGCATTCCAAGCTGGTTAAGGGCGCGCCGCGCGCCAAGCGCCACATCGCCCGCGCCGAACCGCGCAAGGTCCGCCGCATTCGCCGGGTGGTCACCCACACCACCACCACCACGTGCGAGCAGCCGCAGCAGATGGCCATGGCTGCGATCCCCTATTTCCCGCCATTGCCTCCGCAGCCGACCGGTTCGTCCGGCGGCGGCGCGCCGGTGGTGATCGGCGGCGGCTGGGGCGGCGGCATGGGCGGCGGGTTCTTCGGCGGGTTCTTCGGCGGTGGCAGCGGTGGCGGCGGTTCGGTGGTGATCACCTCGACCAGCACCGGCTCGACTTCGACCTCGGGTGGCTCGACCTCGTCGTCCGGTGGCTCGACATCGTCCTCGGGCGGATCGACCAGCACTTCATCGGGCGGAAGTTCGACCAGTACCTCGTCGGGCAATATCTCGACCTCGACCTCGACCAGCTCGGGCAATGTCAGCACCTCGTCCGGGAACGTCAGCACATCGTCGGGGAACGTCTCAACTTCCTCGGGGAATGTGACGAGCAGCAGCTCGACCAGCACCTCGTCGTCAACTTCGACCAGCAGTTCAACGTCGTCGTCCACCTCGTCCTCGACGGGTTCGTCCACTTCGACCGGCGGTTCGACTTCGTCGACCACCAGTTCGACCGGCGGCACCGAAGTCCCGGCCCCGCCGATGCTGATCCTGTTCGGCGCCGCCGCCGCCACGCTGGTCGGCCGCCGCCGCTTCGCCAGGAAGCAGGCCGCCGCGGCTTGAGGTCACGTACCGCGTAACAGGGGTGGGCTCCGGGGGAAACTCCGGAGCCTTTTTTGCGTCTGGGTGGCTGCTTGAGCGCGCCGTCAAGCTTACTTATTGACGGAATGCGATGTTACTTATAAGATAAAACTCCAGAAGGAGATTCTCATGTGTGACCTAAGGCAGATTGACATCGATTTGGACCTGCACCACACGATCGAGGCTGGCAGGATATCATTTTCCGAAACGGACAATGATATCCTGCGGCGGCTTTTGGGTATCGGAGTGGCCCAAAAAGCGGTAGAAAAGGTACCAAAAATTGCGGACGCCGTCGTTTCACGGGTCCGGGGG
>JANLUV010000243.1:0-1952 GCA_031363685.1 Alphaproteobacteria bacterium
CAACAAATCGGCGGTCGGCGTCTTCGGATTTTCCTATCTCGAGGAAAACGCCGACAAGCTGCGCGGGCTGCCGATCAACGGGGTCGTGCCGACTTACGCTGCGATCGCCGATTTCAGCTATCCCGGCGCCCGCCCGCTGTACATCTACGTGAAGCATGCTCACCTCGATGCGATCCGCGGCCTTAAGGAATATGTCGCCGAATGGGCCAAGCACTGGGGCAGGGGCGGTCTGCTGGCCAAGACCGGCATGGTCGTCGCGCCCGATGACTTACAGGCCGCCAACGCCAAGGTTGCGGCCGAGTTTACCCTGCTTGATCCTGCGGCCCTGAACTAAGCCCCATACGTAAGCCAAGGATCGGTCGCACCCGTGTCACCCGCCATCCCGTTGTTGCTCGTGCTTGCGCTTGGCGTCGCCAGCTGGCTCGTCGCGCGGTCGCGCGCGCGGACCTTCCAGCGCGACGCCGGGCCGCGCCGGATGCATTCGCTGCCGGGGTACCATGGCTGGTTCGTGGCGCTGTGCGCGATTGTGCCCGCAGCGTTCTTCGCGATCGCGTGGGGCGCGATCAGTCCCGGCCTGGTGCTGAGCCAGGTGCTGCATGACCCGGCGGCGGCGCAATTGCCCGCCTTCGGGATTACCCGTGACGCCATCCTGTTCGAAGCGCAGGCGCTGGCGTCCGATCCTTCGGCCGCCACGTTCAACCAGGTGTCGCGGGCGCTGGTGCCGGCATTCCACGCGGCCCTGCTCAAGTTCGGCACCATCGGCATCTTTGTGACGCTGGTGCTGGGCTTTATCGGGGGAGCCTTGGCGTTCCTGCGGTTACGCCCCGATTTCAAGGCCCGCACACAAGTCGAGCGGATCGTGATGGGCGTCCTGCTGCTGGCGTCGCTGGTCGCCGTCCTGACGACGTTCGGTATCCTTGCCTCGCTGATGTTCGAGACGTTCCGCTTCTTCGAAATGGTCTCCCCGCTCAAGTTCCTGTTCGGCACGCACTGGTCGCCCGATCCGATGTCCGCGTCGGGCAGCGCCAACGGCGATACCTACGGTGCGCTGCCGCTGTTCTGGGGCACGATCTTCATCGGGGCGATCATCGCGATGATCGTCGCGATCCCGCTTGGCCTGATGAGCGCGATCTACCTGACGCAATACGCCAGCCCGACCTGGCGCAAGTGGATAAAGCCGGTGCTGGAGATTCTCGCGGGCGTGCCGACCGTGGTCTACGGTTATTTCGCCGCGCTGACGGTGGCCCCGGTGATCCGCGATTTCGGCCATGCCATCGGCATCAGCAGCGCTTCATCGGAAAGCGGGCTGGCGGCGGGCGTGGTGATGGGGATCATGATCATCCCGTTCGTCTCCTCGATGGCCGACGATTCGATCGCCGCCGTGCCGCAAGCGATGCGCGACGGCAGCCTGGCGATGGGTGCGACAAAATACGAGACGATCCGCCGCGTGCTGATCCCGGCCGCCCTTCCCGGCATCGTCGCGGGCGTGATGCTCGCCGTAAGCCGCGCGATCGGCGAGACGATGATCGTGGTGATGGCCGCCGGCGCCACCGCGCGGTTGACCGCCAATCCATTCGAATCGATGACCACCGTCACGTTCCAGATCGTCGCGATGCTGACCGGCGAAGGCAGCTTCGACCATCCCGCCACGCTGTCGGCCTTTGCGCTGGGCATGGTGCTGTTCCTCGTCACGCTGGCGCTCAATTTCATTGCGTTGCGTGTCGTCAAGCGGTTCCGCGAAGCCTATGAATAACGGCACGAACATCGGAAAGGCCGCCAGCTTGGACGACCACCCCCGCCCCGCCCCCGATCCGGCGATCACTGCCGCGCGCCTGAAAAAGCGCTACGCGGCCGAACGCCGGTTCCAGTGGCTCGGCTTTAGCGCGGTGCTGTTTTCGGTAGCGGTACTGGCGTTCCTGCTGTTTGACATGAGTTCCAACGGCATCGGCGGG
>JANLUV010000272.1:0-2537 GCA_031363685.1 Alphaproteobacteria bacterium
GGCGCGGGCCAGCACGGGGTCGCCACCGCCACGGTCTGCGCGCGGTTCGGCCTGCCTTGCGTGATCTACATGGGCGCCAAGGACGTCGAGCGCCAGGCGCCCAACGTGTTCCGCATGAAGCTGCTGGGCGCCGAAGTGATCCCGGTGGAAAGCGGCGCGAAGACGCTGAAGGACGCGATGAACGAGGCGCTGCGCGACTGGGTGGCGAACGTGCATGACACATTCTACATCATCGGCACCGCCGCCGGCCCGCACCCCTATCCCGAACTGGTCCGCGATTTCCAGTCGATCATCGGCGTGGAAGCGCGGGCCCAGATCCTGAAAGCGGAAGGGCGGCTGCCCGACATGCTGCTGGCGGCCGTGGGCGGCGGATCGAACGCGATCGGGCTGTTCCACCCGTTCCTGGATGACCCGGGCGTGCAGATGGTCGGCATCGAGGCGGCGGGGCACGGCATCGCGACCGGCCAGCACGCCGCCAGCCTGACCGGCGGCAAGCCCGGCATCCTCCACGGCAACAAGACGTATCTGTTGCAGGACGAAGACGGCCAGATCGCCGAGGCGCATTCGATCAGCGCCGGGCTGGACTATCCCGGGATCGGGCCGGAACATTCGTGGCTGCATGAAAGCGGCCGGGTGCGGTATCTGCCGATCACCGATATGGAGGCGCTGGAGGCGTTCCAGCTGTGCTGCAAGCTGGAGGGGATCATCCCCGCGCTGGAATGCTCGCACGCGCTGGCCGCATTGCCGCAGCTGACCCAGGAACTGGGCGAAGACCAGATCCTGATCCTCAACCTGTCAGGCCGGGGGGACAAGGACATCTTCACCGTGGCCGACGCGCTGGGGGTGAAGCTGTGACCCGGCCCGCTTCGGCACGGTTGGCCGCCGCCTTCGCCAAGGGCCGCCCGGCCCTGATCACCTTCGTCACTGCCGGTGACCCGACGCCCGCTGCCACCGGCGCGATCCTCGATGCGCTGGTCGCGGGCGGGGCCGACGTGGTGGAACTGGGAATGCCGTTCACCGATCCGATGGCCGATGGCCCGGCGATCCAGGCGGCCAACCTGCGTTCGATGGCGGCCGGCACAAAAACCGCCGACATCTTCCGCATCGCGGGCGAATTCCGCTCGCGGCATCCGGACGTGCCGCTGGTGCTGATGGGCTATGCCAACCCGATGACGGTGCGCGGGCCGGAATGGTTCGCCGCCCAATGCGCCAAGGCCGGGGTGGACGGAGTGATCTGCGTCGACATTCCGCCTGAGGAGGACGCCGAGCTTGGCCCGGCGCTGCGCGCGGCCGGGATTGCGCCGATCCGGCTCGCCACGCCGACCACCGACGCGGCGCGGCTTCCGACGGTGCTCGAAGGATCGTCGGGGTTTCTGTATTATGTCTCGGTGGCCGGGATCACCGGGATGCAGCAGGCGGCGCAGGCCTCGATCGAGGAGGCTGTCGCCCGGCTGAAGGCCAGCACCGACCTTCCGGTGGCGGTAGGCTTTGGCGTGCGCACGCCGGAACAGGCCCGCGCGATCGGCGCCCATGCCGATGGCGTGGTGGTGGGATCGGCGCTGGTCGACCTGGTCGCGCAGTTTGGCGCGGCGGCGGCCGGGCCGGTGCAGGAGGCAACGGCCGCCCTCTCGCATGCGGTGCACAATTCGCGTAAGGTGGGCGCATGAGCTGGATCAACCGCGTCCGCAACGCGCTGCCGTTTACCCAGAAGCGCGAAACTCCGGACAACCTCTGGATCAAATGCCCTTCGTGCAGCGAGATGCTGTTCGTGAAGGAGTATGAGGACAACCTGAGCGTCTGTCCGCGCTGCGCGCATCATGGGCGGATCGGCGCGGACGCGCGGTTTGCGCAGTTGCTCGATCCCGGGTTCACGATCATGCCGACCCCGCGCGTGGCGGAAGATCCGCTGAAGTTCCGCGATTCCAAGCGCTATCCCGATCGCCTGCGCGCGGCCCGCGCCGCCAACCCGCATCCCGATGCGCTGACCAACGCGCGCGGCGCGATGGGCGGGCGCACTGTGGTGCTGGGGGTGCAGGATTTCGCCTTCATGGGCGGATCGATGGGCATGGCCGTGGGCGCGGCGTTCGTCGCGGGCGCCGCAGCGGCAATTGCGGACAAGGTTCCCTACGTGATCTGCACCGCCGCCGGCGGCGCGCGGATGCAGGAAGGTATCCTCAGCCTGATGCAGATGCCCAAGACCACGGTGGCGGTGCAGCGGCTGAAGCGCGCCGGACTGCCCTATGTGGTAGTGCTGACCGATCCGACCACCGGCGGTGTTACCGCGAGCTATGCAATGCTGGGCGATATCCACATTGCCGAGCCGGGCTGCCTGATCGGCTTTGCCGGCCAGCGCGTGATCCAGGACACCATCCGCGAAAAGCTGCCCGAAGGCTTCCAGCGCGCCGAATACCTGTATGCCCACGGGATGGTGGACATGGTCGTGCCGCGCAACGAATTACGCGATACGCTGGTGCAGGTGCTGGGCTATCTGACCGGCGCCAAGGCGGCGTGACGGGATCTCCCCTCCCGCTTGCGGG
>JANLUV010000296.1:0-2064 GCA_031363685.1 Alphaproteobacteria bacterium
CCAGTTGCGCCCGGGCGACCGGGTGGTGACGATCGTCAGCTGGAAGCGCGCCAATGGCGCCAGCGGCTTTGGCGGCGGGTTCACCGTGACCAACCCCCTGCCCCGCACCGTCTATTATCAGGAAAGCGCGGCGGGCGACGACGAAGTGTCAGTCGATGGCGGCCGCAGTTGGGGCCGGCTCGGGTCCTTGCGGATCGCCGGACATCTCGCCACGCCGGAAGACGTCACCCATGTCCGCTGGCGCATCGCCACCCCCGCGCCGCACGGCCGCATCGCCTACAGCGCGATCGTGCGTTAATCCGCGAGCAGCAACACGGGCGTCTCGATCAGGCGCTTGACCGCCTGGACGAAACTGGCCGCGTCCCGGCCATCGACCACACGGTGATCGCAGCTGATCGAGATGTTCATCAGCTTGCGCTTGGCGATCCGCTCGCCGCCCATCCCGTCGGGCACGAACATCGGCCGCTCGACAATGCGGTTCGGGCCGATAATGGCCACTTCCGGGCGGTTGATTATCGGCGTGGTCGCCACCCCGCCCAGCGCGCCGAGCGAGGTCAGCGTAATGGTCGAGCCGGTCAGTTGCAGCGGCGTTGCAGTGCCGTTGCGTGCCGCTTGCGCAAGCATCTGGATTTCACGCGCCAACTGCCACAGGTTACGGTCCTGCGCATCGCGGATCACTGGCACCATCAGCCCACCCGCAGTCTGCGTCGCCATGCCAAGATGGACCGCGCCGAACCGCGTGACCACACCCGCCTGATCGTCATAGCGGGCATTGAGCATCGGAAAATCCGGCAGAGAACGGCAAATCGCAGTGATCAGCAGCGGCAGCATGGTCAGCCGGGGCCGATCGCCGCCACCGGCGTTCAGTTGCGCGCGCATTTCCTCCAGCGCGGTAACGTCGCATTCCTCGACATAGGCGAAATGCGGGATGTTGCGCTTGGACGCCGCCATGTTCTCGGCGATACGGCGGCGCAGGCCGATCACGCGAACCTGCTGGTCGCCGCCGCGCTGTCCCGGCGCGCGATAGCTGGCGTTGTAGGACACGAACGCATCAAGATCGGCGTGACGGATGCGGCCGTCTTCCGCCGGGCGGACATCGGCCAGCGCGATCCCCAGTTCGGCAGCACGGGCGCGCACGGCCGGGCTGGCGAGGACTTTGGCGTTGGGGGCGGCGATCTTCTCCCTCTCCCCTGGAGGAGAGAGGGTCGGGGCGAGGGGCTGCGGAACGGGAGTCGGTGCTTTCAGCGCCCCCTCTCCCAGCCCTCTCGCCACAAGGGGAGATAGCTTGAGCGACTCGCTCGGCGGTGGCGAAGCAGTCGTCTCTGCAACGTCCGCTCGTCCTGAACTTGTTGAAGGACCCGCGCCGTCATTCTCCCCGCCCTCGATTTCCAGCACCACCAGCGGCGAGCCGATTGCCACCATGTCGCCCACGGCGCCAGCCACCCACATCACCGTGCCCGCCACCGGGCTTTCCATCTCGACCGTGGCCTTGTCGGTCATCATGTCCGCAAGGCGGCCATCTTCCGCGATTATATCACCGATCTGCACGTGCCAGGCGACGATCTCGGCCTCGGCGATGCCTTCGCCGATGTCGGGCAGGCGGAACGTGAACGTGCCCATCAAACGTTCCTCAACGTGTGGCCCCAAGCAGCCGGTCGATAGCCTCGCCAATGCGGACGGGACCGGGAAAATAGGCCCACTCCAAACTGTGCGGATAAGGTGTGTCGAACCCGGTCACCCGCTCGATCGGGGCTTCAAGGTGGTAGAAGCAGCGTTCCTGCACCAGCGCGACCAGTTCCGCGCCGAACCCGCAAGTGCGCGTCGCCTCGTGGACGATCAGGCATTTGCCGGTCTTTTCCACCGACTTCTGCACTGCCGCGATGTCGAGCGGGACCAGCGTGCGCAAGTCGATGATTTCCGCATCGACGCCCTTTTGCGCGCAAACCGCAGCGGCAACATGAACCATCGTGCCATAGGCGAGTACGGTGAACGCCTCCCCTTCCCGCACGATCCGCGCCTTGCCGAGCGGGATCGAATAGTACCCCTCGGGCACCGCGCTGTCGG
>JANLUV010000302.1:0-2334 GCA_031363685.1 Alphaproteobacteria bacterium
GAATCGCGCGGCTGAATTGGACCCCGAGATGATCGATGCCTGATCGGCGAAATCGCCTTTGCGATGCGATGAACCGAAGGAACGGCCCGGCACTCGCCCCGCTATCTCTCCGACAGTCCAAACCATTGACGGAGAAAGAAAATAGGCGAATTTTCAGACAAGGCCAAGGGCGAAGTCGAAGGCGAGCTTGGTGGCAAGCTCTGACGGCGTTTTTGTGTAGCACATCGAAAAGGCCGGCCTTGCGCTGGCCGTTTTTATTGTGGGATTGGCCGCATGAACGGACGCGCTATGCGGTGTGAGATCAGCCTGCCCGTCAATTGGCTTGCAGGCGGGCCGGACTGGTTGATCGGCGGCTGACCAGTTTGCGTACGGCCCTGGTCAGGGGCAGTTCGACGTGCTCGTGTACGATGACCGAGACGAGGAGGGCCAGGGCGATCAGCAGGGCAACCACTGGAACCTGGTTGAATTGTCCGAGCCCCGTCTTGTTGAGCAGCACCGCATAGCCGATCATGAGGAACGCATGTGAAAGATACAGCGCATACGACGCATTGCCGAGCCGCAACATCGTGCCACGCAGCAACGACCCGAACGCGCCAGGTTGCAGGGCATACGCCACGATCAGCAATGATGGTAATCCCCACCAGATGACCCGGGCGATGCCGCTCAATCCGTCGGTTGTCTCATGCGGAACGAAAATTGGGGCAATCGTGATCAGGACGGCAGCGGCGGCGGCAACCAACCCGGGTACGCGGATCCAGCGCGCGCCAGACAAGTGCGCCCAGCCGAGCAGCAGTCCACCGCAGAATTCGAGGACAATCGGCTCACCCAAAAATGATCGGGCGGTGCCTTCCGGCAGGAAGCGGGCGGCAAAGCACACCAGCGCGACCGCTAGGCACGTTCCGGAAATCGTCCATTTAGGTGACCGTAACGGCAGGAACATGGCAAAAACGAGGTAAAAATATACTTCGTACTCGAGGGTCCAGGCAACACCGAGCAGCCGTCCCTGATGCGGCACCAACAGCAGCGATTGGATGATATCGGCCGGGTCAGTGCGCAGTGACCTGAGAAATCCCACCGCCGCAACCAGCAATATGCCAAGGCAGCAAAGCCAGTAGAGTGGAAAGACACGGGTTGCGCGGTCGATCAAAAAGCGGGGCGCGGATGGCACCTTCGGCCCTTGCCGGAAGCAGATGTAGGCCATGATGAAGCCGCTGATAACGAAAAATATGTCCACGCCCGCTGCGCCCGATGTGGTGAACCACTTCGGCGCCAGCGCGACCCGTGCGCCGTTGGCCTGCTGGATCGCATGATGGAGCAGCACCGCCCCGGCGGCAAAGGCGCGCAGGATCTGGACACCATCCAGTTGATTCGTCACCGGCGCTGAAGTTCGCAATTGTTTCCACCCATTTCGTGCAGCCGGAACCGGGGCCGTAATTTCAAGCTCTCAATCGCACTTCCGTGCGCTTAACTGCAAAAATGCCTGCAATTTTCAGCCGTATCGGCGAAAATTGCACGACACGACCCCGCGCCCGATGCTGTGGCCTTTTGGTTCCGAACGATGACAATTTTACGACGCCGGCCATGACGCCAGTCGCGACGCCAGCCGCGATCGGGCAATGCCGCCTGTAACGCCAATCCAGAGCTTGGGCGCGGGCTCATCGGCGGTCAACGGTGGTTTCAGTCGCAATTGGAGCGATCTTGCCCGAACGTGCGGGATGTCTGCGGGCCCCAACCGCCGCCCGGATCAGCCCGCGACGATCCACCATTCCCCCTTGCCCTGCTGCACCGCACAACCTAACTCCCGTTCCGAACTGAATTCGATGACGGGATGAACTACCGATGCAGCGTTTCGAGGGTACGCAGGATTATGTCGCGACCGATGACCTGAAGGTCGCGGTCAATGCCGCAGTGCTGCTGCGGCGGCCGCTGCTGGTCAAGGGCGAGCCGGGCACCGGCAAGACCGTGCTGGCCCACGAGATCGCCAAGGCGATCGGCACCCCGCTGATCGAGTGGAACGTGAAGTCCACCACCAAGGCGCAGCAGGGCCTGTACGAGTATGACGCGGTGGCCCGCCTGCGCGACGGCCAGTTGGGCGATGCGCGGGTCCATGACATCAGCAACTACATCCGCAAGGGCAAGCTGTGGGAAGCCTTCACCGCACCCGAGCTGCCGGTGCTGCTGATCGACGAGATCGACAAGGCCGACATCGAGTTCCCGAACGACCTGCTGCGTGAACTCGACCGCATGGAGTTCTATGAGTACGAGACCCAGCAACTGGTGACCGCGAAGCACCGGCCGGTAATCATCATCACCAGCAACAACGAGAAGGAACTG
>JANLUV010000335.1:0-2015 GCA_031363685.1 Alphaproteobacteria bacterium
CGTAATCGCTTGGTGGCGATCGAAAAAATTATGAAAGGCATGAGCAATGCCTAAACTCACCATCGACGGTATCGAACTCGAAGTTCCCGCAGGCGCCACCGTGCTGCAGGCGTGCGAGCTGGCCGGCAAGGAAATCCCCCGCTTCTGCTATCATGAGCGGCTGTCCATCGCGGGCAACTGCCGGATGTGCCTGGTGGAAGTCGCGCCCGGGCCGCCGAAGCCGCAGGCTTCGTGTGCGCTGCCGGCTGCCGAGGGCCAGATCATTAAGACCGACAGCCCGATGGTCAAGCTGGCGCGCGAGGGGGTGATGGAGTTTCTGCTGATCAACCACCCGCTCGATTGCCCGATCTGCGATCAGGGCGGCGAGTGTGATCTGCAGGACCAGTCGGTCGCCTATGGCCGGGGCGCCTCGCGCTATCACGAGCACAAGCGCGCGGTGACCGAGAAGTACATGGGGCCGCTGATCAAGACGGTGATGACCCGCTGCATCCACTGCACCCGCTGCGTGCGTTTTTCCGAAGAAGTGGCCGGCGTGGACGAGATCGGCGCGCTCTATCGCGGCGAGAATGTCCAGATCACGACCTATCTGGAACACGCCGCCAAGCACGAGCTTTCGGCCAATGTGATCGACCTGTGCCCGGTCGGCGCGCTGACTTCGCGGCCCTATGCGTTCGAGGCGCGGTCGTGGGAACTGAAGAAGACCCTGTCGATCGACGTGTCGGACGCGGTCGGCGCCAACATCCGGCTCGATAGTCGCGGCCGCGAAGTGCTGCGCATCCTGCCGCGCGTGAACGATGACGTGAACGAGGAGTGGTTGTCGGACAAGGGCCGCTTCCAGGTTGACGGCCTGATGAAGCGGCGGCTCGACCAGCCGTGGCTGCGCAAGGACGGCAAGCTCGTCGCCGCGACCTGGGACGAGGCGTTCGCCGCGATCGCCACGGTCAAGCCGGGCGCCAGCGTTGCCGCGATCGCGGGCGATCTGGTCGATTGCGAAACGATGTTCGCGGCAAAGCAGTTGCTTGGCGCGTTGGGTTCGGCGCTGCTTGAAGGCCGCCAGACCGGGCTGAAGTATACTGCCGACAATCTGGCCGCAGTGAACTTCAATTCGACGCTGGCCGGGATCGAGACGGCGGACGCCATCCTGATCGTCGGCAGCCACGTCCGCTGGGAAGCGCCGCTGGTCAATTCGCGCCTCCGCAAGGCGGTGACGCGCGGCGCCAAGGTGTTCATCGTCGGGCCGGAATGGGAAACGACGTATCCCGCCGAATTCCTTGGCGCGGATGCCGCCGTGCTGGGTAACCTGCCGGCGCAGGTCGGCGAAGCAATGGGCAATGCCAGGCGCCCGGCGATCATCGTCGGCGGCGCAGGGCTGGCCAAGGGCGCGCTCGAACCGGCGCTGGCGCTGGCAGAAGCGTGGAATCTGGTCCGCACCAACGAAGACGGCACGACGTGGAACGGCTTCAACGTCCTTCACATGGCGGCCTCGCGGATGGGCGGGCTGATGCTCGGCTATGCGCAAAGTGGCGGCATTGGCGATATCGCCGCCGCCAAGCCCAAGCTGCTGTTCTCGCTCGGCGCGGACGAGGTTGATTACGCGCAGTTTGCGGATTCGATCATCGTCTACATCGGCCATCACGGTGATAAGGGCGCGCACGCTGCGGACGTGATCCTGCCGGCCGCCGCCTATACCGAGAAGGCCGGGACTTACGTCAACGCCGAAGGCCGGGTGCAGTTCGCCGAACAGGCCGTGTTCGCCCCCGGCGACGCGCGCGAGGACTGGACGATCCTGCGCGCGCTGGCGGATGCGCTGAAAGTGTCGGTCGGGTTTGACAGCTTCGCGGCCCTGCGCGCGGCGATGGCGGCCGAAGTTCCGGCGCTGGGCACCGAAGGGCTGGCCGCCTACGGCGCGTTGCCCAAGGCGCCGGCCGGTGCGAAACCAGAAGGCGTGATCGGCTACCCGATCAAGGACTTCTACCTGACCAACCCGATCGCCCGCGCCAGCGAGACGATGCAGC
>JANLUV010000411.1:0-3087 GCA_031363685.1 Alphaproteobacteria bacterium
CAAAGATCGATAGAACGGCAATGATCGGAAGGAAGCAAATCAAGGTCACGAATAGACTCAAACAAAAGACGAGCCATGCCATTGCTCCGAAGAGCCAATTCTCCTTCAGCCAAGTTAAGAACTTGACTGCATCTCTCACCCTAGCAACCTCTCATGCACCACCTTGCCGCCCCGGGTCAGCCGCACCGCGTCGCCGATTTCGTCATCAAGCACCGGCTTGCCCGCCTCCTTGTCCCAGAACGCCGAGAGGAAGTTACACAGGTTGCGCGCGAACAGTGCCGATGCGTCCGCCGGCAGCTTGGCCGCGGTGTTCGAATAGCCGACGATCTTGACGCCGTGGCGAACCACGACCTGATCCGGCACCGACCCTTCCACATTGCCGCCCTGCGCCACCGCCAGATCGAAGATCACGCTGCCCGGCTTCATCGTCGCGATCTGCGCGTCGGTGATCAGCCGGGGCGCGGCGCGGCCCGGGATCAGCGCAGTGGTGATGACGATGTCCTGCTTGGCGATATGGCTCGATACCAGTTCGGCCTGCGCCGCCTGGTATTCCGGGCTCATCTCGGTGGCATAGCCGCCCGCGCATTCACCTTCGATCCCCGCCACGTTCTCGACGAAGATCGGCTTGGCGCCCAGCGACTGGATCTGTTCCTTGGTCGCCGAACGCACGTCGGTGGCGGAAACCTGCGCGCCCATCCGGCGCGCGGTGGCGATGGCCTGCAGCCCCGCCACGCCCACGCCCATCACGAACGCCTTGGCGGCAGTGATCGTGCCCGCCGCGGTCATCATCATCGGGAAGGCGCGGCCATAATGGTTCGCCGCCTCGATCACCGCCTTGTAGCCCGACAGGTTGGACTGCGAGGACAGGATATCCATCGACTGGGCGCGGGTGATGCGCGGCATGAATTCCATCGCCAGCGCTTCAAGCCCGGCCGCCGCATAAGCATCGATTTTGGCCCGGCCTCCATTCGGACCTTGGCCGAACGGATCAAGCGAAGCGACCACCCACGCTCCCGGCGCCGCGCCGGCCAGCGCGGCCGGATCCGGCCCCTGCACGCCCAGCACGATGTTCGCGCCCTGCACCGCCGTGGCCGAAATCTCGGCCCCCATCGCGGCATAGTCGGCATCGGCGATCGACGCTGCAGTTCCCGCGCCGGGCTCAACCGCCACGGCCGCGCCCAGCGCAATGAACTTCTTCACGGTCTCCGGTGTGGCCGCAACCCGGGTTTCCCCCGGTGCGCGTTCTGCAACAACCGCGATCCTCTGTCCCGCCTCCATCAGGTGATCAGCTGATCAGATAGACGACGACGGCGGTAATCAGCGCGATCAGCGGAGTTGCCCATTTCACCGTCGCAATGAAGCTCGCGTAAGTTGCGCTCGCCGCCTTCATGTCCTGTGTCGATGCCATCTTGTTCATTCCCCGTAGCTCGCCCGTTTTACGGGCCTTCAGTCCCGCACGGCTCTATCGTTCTGCGCTGCAGCACTCAAGCACCAGTTTTACGGCCCGGGAAATATGGGCAACAGCCTTAATCGCCTTTTTACCCTCGCCGGTTATGCCTGCCGCACAGAGGGAGCCCTACGCAAACCATGGCCGAGTTCGAACCGCGCCTGTTAATGCTGATCGACGATGAGCCGGCTCAGTGCCGGCTGATCTCGGCGCTGGCTGCCCGGGAAGGCTGGCGAACGCTGGTGGTGCGCGATAGCGAAACCGCGATCGCCACGCTCGGCACCCGGCAGGGCATGCAACTCGCCGCGATCATCCTCGATCAGTGGGTGCCCGGCGACGATGCCTGCAACCTGATCGCCGAACTGAAAAGCCGCCGCCCGGCGCTGCCGATCCTGATGCTGACCACCAGTGCATCGCCGCTGCTCGCGGTCGAGGCGATGCGCGCCGGGGCGACCGATTACCTGATCAAGCCGGTCGCGCCGGAACGCCTGATGCAGGCCCTGCGCGCCGCGACCACGCGCGAAACCCCGCGCGATGAACTCGCCCCGCTCACCGAAAAGATGCCCGCCGCGCTCGATTTCGATGCGATGATCGGCGCCGCACCCACCTTTCGCGCCGCGCTGGCGGTGGCGGCCAAGGCCGCGCGCGCTCACACCCCGGTGCTGATCGAAGGCGAAAGCGGCACCGGCAAGGAAATGCTGGTCCGCGCGATGCACGCCGCCAGTCCCCGCTCGAAGGCGCAGTTCCGCATCGTCAACATCGGCGGGGTGTCCGCCAGCACGATCGAATCGACCTTGTTCGGCCACGAAAAGGGCGCCTTCCCCGGCGCCTTCGATCGCCAGATCGGCGCGCTCCAGCAGTGCGACGGCGGCACCCTCGTGCTGGATGAGATCGATCGCCTGCCCGAGCCGGTCCAGGCGCGCCTCGCCGAATCAATCGGCCGCAGCGATGTCCGCCCGATCGGCGCGCGCCATTCGTTCCGCATCGACGTGCGCCTGATCGCGGCCAGCAACCTGCCGCTGGGCGATCTGGTCGCTGCCGGGCACTTCATGCCCGAATTGTACCAGGCTCTGGCGCCCGTTACCGTGGAACTGCCCCCCTTGCGCGTCCGCGTCGGCGATATTCCCGCCCTGTCGCGCCACTTCCTTGCGCGCATCGGAGAACAGCCCGGTCTGCGCCCGCTCGGCATTACCGATAGCGCGCTGTCGCTGCTGTCTGCCTATGACTGGCCTGGCAATGTCCGCCAGCTTCAGGCGGTGCTGTTCCGCGCGGCGGTGTTCTGCGACGGTGATGCGCTCACGGCCGAGGATTTCCCACAGCTCTCGTCCTTGCTTGGCACCGACCAGCAGACCGGGCATTCCGGCGGCGTCCACGAAAACCCCGGCGTCCAGCTCTATGCCTCGGACGGCAACCTGCGCCCGCTCGAGGATATCGAAGCCGACGTGATCCGCCTCGCCATCGGCCACTATCGCGGCCGCATGACCGAAGTTGCGCGGCGCCTCGGCATCGGTCGCTCCACGCTCTACCGCAAGCTCAGCGATCTCGGCATCGACAGCGCAGCCTGAGCCGGGAACCAGCCGGACACCAGGCCGTTGACCTACCAGTTTGACTGGACAGAAACCATGGACCTGCATAGCATT
>JANLUV010000434.1:0-1574 GCA_031363685.1 Alphaproteobacteria bacterium
CCCCCGACGTCACCCTCACCAGCGCCGCGCGCTATGCCAGCCGCAATTACGCGACGCTCGACAACAGCGACACGGTCGGCAACACCTATCAGGGGTTCTACAAGTACTTGGTGATCGACGCCCGCGCTCAGTTCCGGGTGAACCAGCATGTCGATTTTGCGGTCGGCGTGGATAACCTGAACAACGCCAGATACTTCCTGTTCCACCCCTTCCCTCAGCGGTCGGTCACCGCCGAACTGCGCTGGAAGTACTGATCCAGAGCTGACGGGGCAAACCCAGGGTGACACGCCGGTTCTTGCACTCTGTTCCTGGCCCCCGAATATCGTGAGCTGGCTGCCCGGCTATTCACGGGAAACCGCTCACTCATGGCGATCCACAGGGTCTATCCGGGCATGCCGTTAGTGCCGGGAATGGGTACCGGGGCCAGCGACAATATGTGGCACCGCGCGCGGCGTGCCCAGATACATCGTCAGCCCGCTGTTCCTGAAGCTGAGTGATTATCGCAGCCACAAGCTGGATGAACGCACGCTGGCGGCCAACATTCGTCCGGCATTTACGTATTATTTTTCCCTGTTCAGCGCGCTGTCGGCGAAGTAATCAATTAAAAATCGTAACCGAAGGATGCCGGATGAACCACGAACTGACCCTCAACGACGGTCGCACCATGCCGCAACTGGGCCTGGGCCTGATGCGGTTCGGATCGGAAGCGGAAACCGCCGCCGTGCTGACCCGGGCCGCCGAAGCGGGATACCGCCTGTTCGACAGTGCCGCCGTTTACGGCAACGAGCGTGAAGTGGGCGACGGGCTGCGTCAATGCGGCGTGGCGGGGGACGAGCGGTTCGTCACCACCAAGCTGTGGAACGCCGAACAAGGCCGCGAAAAACCCCGCGCGGCGCTGGCCGGCAGCCTTGAACGGCTCGGGCTGGCCCAGATCGACCTGTACCTGATCCACTGGCCGCTGCCGATGTACGACCTTTATGTCGATTCGTGGCGGGCTTTGATCGAACTTCAGGGCGAAGGCCTGATCGGCTCGATCGGCGTTTCCAACTTCGAGATCGAACACCTTGACCGGATCATCGGCGAAACCGGGGTTGTCCCGGCGGTCAACCAGATCGAAATGCACCCCCGCTTTCAGCAGCGCAACCTGCACGCGTTCCATGCAAAACACGGCATCATCACGCAGGCCTGGTCACCGTTCGGCGGCGGCGGCAGCGGCACAACCCCGCTGCTCGAAGAGCCCGCGCTCGTCGCAATCGCCGCAAAGCATGGCCGCACGCCCTCGCAAGTGGTGCTGCGCTGGCTGATCCAGTCCGGCGCCTCGGCCATTCCCAAGGCGACCAGCGCGGCGCACTTGGCGCAGAATATGGCCGCGCTGGAATTTACGCTCGACACCGCAGACCTTGCCGCAATCGCCGCGCTGGATAGCGCCGAAGGGCGTACCGGCCCCGATCCGCTGACCTTCGCGCTGAAAGAGCTGTAAGCCGCCCCGCCCCCCCCCCCCAAACACCCCGCCATAGCGGGGACAGGTCGCGGGGGCTGGGGGTGGCCAACGTCGTCATTACGCGCCGTATGCC
>JANLUV010000460.1:0-1722 GCA_031363685.1 Alphaproteobacteria bacterium
AATGCGTTCAGATTTATTCTTTGATGATTATCATATCGCTGTACAATGACATGAATAGGGACTTTAATAAATTGATCGCGGGTTGAGCGAAATTCGCCAGTTGGCCCGCAGAACCGGGGGACGATGTGAGCAGACAAAGCGCCATTGCACTGGGCGTCGCGGTGCTGATCGGCTTGATCGCGGTCTACCTGGCGAACGCATTCTTCTCTGGCATGCAGCAACGCCACGAGGATGTCGTCAAGCAGACCCGCCTGACCAAGATTGTCGTCGCCGCGCAGCCGATCGGCTTCGCCGCGCCGCTCACCAACACGAACGTCGAATTGGTTGACTGGCCGGCGGCCAGCATTCCTGCCGGAACGTTTACTTCGGTCGCCGACGCGACGAAAAACCGTGTCGCGCTGCAGCCGATCGTCGCAGGTGAGCCGATCCTGGGGGCCCGGGTTTCGGGCACCGACGGCCGGGCCACGCTCTCGGTCACCCTGCCCCGCGACAAGGTGGCGGTCGCCATACCGATCAACGATGTTGCGGGTGTCGGCGGCTTCGTCCGCCCGGGTGACATTGTCGATGTGATGCTGACCCGGCAGATTCCGGGCGTCGGCTCCACCCCGGAAGACAAGATGACCGTGGTCGTGCTACAGGCAGTCCCTGTGCTGGCGATCGATCAGGTGGCCGACAAGGACAAGACCGATCCTGCACTGGGCAAGACCGCCACCCTCCAGGTCGATACGCTGGGCGGCCAGAAGCTGTCACTGGCCCGCGAACTCGGCACGTTGACCCTGGCCCTGCGCAACATCGCAACGCCGGCCGAAGGGTTCGCCAGCGTCGTCACGGCGCGCGATCTGGGCGGCACTGGCATTCGCATCGCCCGCGGACCGATGATGTCCGGCGGGCTGATCGCTCAGGCGATGACCACGGCGGCCGTCCGCCTGCCCCCGCTGCCGGGGATCATGCCGAAGCTGCCCATCGCACCGCGCCATACCGGCCCTGTGATGTCCATCTACCGCAAGGGCGTGCCCACGGAATATGAGGTGAACCATGTCTACTAAGGCCCCGCGTCGCTTTCTGCTGAGCGCGGCCATGGTGGTCGCGGCCCCCGCAGTCCTGCTGGCCGCCACCCCCGCCGCCGCCGCTGCTGCGGAAAACCAGAATGCCGGGACGCTCGAAGTCCCGGTCAACAAAAGCCAGATCGTCACCACCGACGTGACGATCTCCAAGGCGATGATCGGCAACGATGAAATCGCCGATGTGCTCCCGGTTAACAGCCGCTCGATCTACGTGCTGGGCAAGAAGCCGGGGACCACCAGCCTCACCCTCTACGACGCGGGTGGCAGGGACATCACGATCATGGACATCGCGGTCGGGCCGGACGTCGAGGCCCTGCGAACGCAGCTCGGGCAGTTCATCCCGGGCGAGAAGATTGATGCACGGATTTCCAACAAGTCGATCGTCCTGACGGGGATGATCAGCGATCCCGGCGCGGCAGGCCGCGCCGTGCAGATTGCCCGGACTTATACCGATGGCGACGACAAGGTCGTCAACCTGATGTCGGTGGGATCGAGCCAGCAGGTAATGCTGGAGGTCCGCTTCGCCGAAGTGAGCCGCAGTTCGGGTTTCGACGTCGGCATGAACTTCGCCGCCCGCTCGGCAACCGGCCGGTTCAGCGGGGTTGCGGGCGCCGGCTCCGGCTTCGTTCCGGGCTTGCCGGGTACTGTCAGCACCACC
>JANLUV010000485.1:0-5109 GCA_031363685.1 Alphaproteobacteria bacterium
GCCGTTTAACACCACCCTGCGCAAATCCGGTCGCAAACCCCGGGGTTACCCCCCACCCCGCCGGCACTGGCCTTTTTCGTCCCCTCCGCGCGGAACGCGCCGAATGCATCCAAAGGGTTTCAGTGGCAGTTCTGAAACGTCCTAGTCAGGCAACCGCCTCAAGCCCTTTACGCTGGACGATCGAAAGCAGCCGCAGGGCCGGTCCGCCGGGCTTCTTCTTACCCCGTTCCCAGTCGGAAACGAGGTTCTTCGATACGTTGAGATAACGCGCGAAAACCGGCTGTGAGACGTGTTGCGCCTCGCGGATCGCCCTGATTTCGTCTGGTTGAAAGGGCGTCGCCGGGGCAAGGCAGGCTTCGTCGAACTCGCGCAGGGTCTGCTTGTCAATGGCTCCGGCCCCATGGAGCCCTTCCATCATCTCGTGGACGGCGGCAAGCGCCTCGCTCTTATAGGTCTTAGGCATCGTCATTCACCTCGAACAATCTTCCTTCGCGCACCTCGGTATCGACCTGCGCCTGCGTCAGCGCGAGCACGATATTGGCGGCCTGCTTGTAGGTCCGCAACTCAACCGCGTTGAGGTTGGCTTTGCTGCTCTTGGCGAAGCCAAAGGCAAACACGGCCCTCTCCGCGTGGCGGAAGAAGACCAGTGTGCGATAGCCGCCGGACTTGCCTCCACCGGCGCGCGCGACGCGTTGCTTGATCAGGCCGCCGCCAAGATCGGCATCGACCAGGCCCCTGTTGGCCTGCTCGACCGCCGCCACAAGCGTCGCGTCACTAACCCCTTCCCGGCTCGCATACTTGGCAAACCAGCGGTTTTTGTAGATGCGGGTTTTCTGCTTACCGGTCATGGACGAGCGAATCTCTATCACACTTAGTGTTATGGTTCAATGAATGGGCTTCGCCCATGGCATCGGCGATCATCTGCTCGATGCGCTCGGCGGCGTCGAGCACGTGCCTATCGTCAAGATGGGCATAAGGCGATGTCGATTGCAGCCGGGCGCGGGACGCTGGAACCTGCGCGGGGCTCTACGTCGCTGCGCGACGATAACCTTCGGCGATGATGAGTGGTGTAATCTGTGTGTAATTGGGCACCGGATTATACCGATGTACCGGGAATGTTCCAGGGGTCCATTAGGCACTTAAATTGGCTGAATTACGTGATTTTAGGCCAATTAAGGAACCTTCGGGATCATCGTCGGGACCGACTTAAAATCCCTTGGGGACGCGACGATATCAAGTAAGCGGCGCTGCCCCCTCTTCCCGGCTCGGCGAAGCGGAATGGTTCGAAACCGTTTGAGCGATAGCCCCTATTCAATAAATCAATAATGTGCCATTTAATGATCGATAGAAAGGCATCTCATCGATCATGCGTTGGAACTGGCAACTCCCCGATTGGCCCGGATTCACCTACGATCCTGCGTCGTTGCGGGCGGAGGAGGAGCGATTCCTGAAGGGGGCGGGCGTTGTCGTCGGGGCCATGCACCACCTCGACGGCGAAGCGCGGACCGGGTTGGCGATCGAACTGATATCGCAGGAGGTTGTCGATAGCTCCGCGATCGAGGGCGAGGTTCTGGACCGTGCGAGTGTGCAGTCGTCCATTGCAAAACACCTCGGGCTGGCCGTGGAACAGCGGCGCGCCAATGCGGCGGAGGCCGGAGCGGCGGAGATGATGGCCGATCTCTATCGCAACCATGCCGCACCACTCGCCGATGAACTGCTGTTCGGCTGGCATGCCATGCTGATGAACGGGCGACGCGATCTGGTGGATATCGGACGCTACCGGACTCATGCGGACGCGATGCAGATTGTCTCGGGCGCATTGCATGCGCCGCGCGTCCATTTCGAAGCGCCCCCGTCCGATACCGTCCCCGACGAAATGATGCAGTTCATAGAGTGGTTCAATGCGACCGCGCCGGGCAGAGCCGGGACGCTGCCCGCGATCACGCGCGCTGGGATCGCGCACCTGTGGCTTGAATCGATCCATCCGTTCGAGGATGGCAACGGACGCATCGGGCGCGCGATTGCGGAGAAGGCGCTGGCGCAGAGCCTGGAAGGGCCGACGCTGACGGCGCTGGCGGAAACGATCAACCGGCACCGCAAAGACTATTACGCGGAGTTGCAGCTTGCGAGCCAGAGCAACGCCATCGACAAATGGCTCGCCTGGTTCGCAGACATCGTTCTCGAGGCGCAGGAGCGGACACTCACGCGCGTCCGTTTCCTGATCGGCAAGACACGACTGCTGGATCGCCTGAACGGGCGGATCAATGCCCGGCATGAAAAGGTGCTGCTGCGGATGATGTCAGAAGGGCCGGACGGGTTCCGGGGCGGATTGAGCGCGGGCAACTATCAGACGATTGCCGACGCGCCAACGGCGACCGCGACGCGTGACCTTGCTGCCTTGGTCGAGCTTGGCGCTCTTACGCGCATCGGCGAGCGACGCTACACGCGATATCACCTCGACTTGCGATGACGCGCTCGCCGGAGCTCGACCGCACGCAAGTGGCTTGGGCAGCGCGACGATGAATGGCTATATAAATTGACCGCGTCCGTCCGCTCTCGTCCGCCTCTGATCGGGAGGCAACGAGGGAGCAAATGAGGGAACGGTCGGCCGAACATCGCCTTAACTAGCTGATATTTCCCGGCATTTCCGTAGAAAATGGATGCCCCGCGAGGACTCGAACCTCGATAAACGGAATCAGAATCCGGTGTCTTACCATTAGACGACGGGGCTATTCGGAGCGCGCCATCTAGTCCGCACACCCCACCCGGTCAAGCCGATTCGGCCCGCCAGACCGGGTCGCGGACGCGGTGCGCGCGGGGGCTAATACCCCGCTTCGATCGCGATCCGGATGGCATCCGCAGTCGTGCGCACATCCAGCGCCCGCAGCACTGCGCTGCGGTGCATCTTGACCGTCCGCTCCGACAGGCCGAGCTCCCACGCGATCTGCTTGTTGAGCTTGCCCGCCGCCATCTGCACCAGCACCGCGCGCTGGCGGCCCGACAGCGCGGCCACCTGTTCATGCGCGGCGCGGCGCCGGGCGTCGAACGCGCTGGCCTGCTCATCCGGGACCAGCACCTGCGAGCCAAGGAAGTAGTGCAGTTCGCCATCATCGCCGAAAATCGGCGCGATCATCACCGCGTTGCGGAACGAGCTGCCGTTTTTGCGGTGATTGGTTATCTCCACCATCACCGGCTGGCGCCGCCGGATGCCCGAACGCAGCATTTCGGTCAGCCACGGTTCGGTCTGCGGGCCGGTCAGGAACCGGCAGTTGCGCCCGATGATTTCTTCGGCGGGATATCCGGTCAGGTCCTCGAACGCGCGGTTACATTCGACAATCGGATTGCCCGGCAGGCGCGGATTGCTCAGCACCGCGGCGATGGCGCTCCGTTCGAGCATTTCGGTAAAGGCATCATCATGCTTGGCCATCCCTTTCACCGGGGCGCAACCTGTCCCTGGGGCCACGTTGCGCCGCCTTCGTCCTTTCCGCAACGGACTGATGAACAGGGCGCTTCACCCTCATCATTCGGTGGCCCCGGGCCGATTGTCTACCGGGATCGCCGCACAACTCCCCCCCGGCGATCCCGGGCGTTGTCGTCTGGCGCCGCGACTGGGCAGTTGCGCGGCGGAAGCAAGGTGAAATCGCCGCCCTTGCCCCGCGCGGCCCACACCGCTAGCATGGTCGCCAGGCAACCGCCGCGTTCGGCGGCCTTTTGAATATCGAGTGTTTTGACATGGCGGAACCATTCCCGCCGGTTTTGCGCATGGAGGACGGTCCGGACGGCAAGGCAGATCTGGCGGGCGAACCGGGCCAGGCGGGCCCGCTGATCGATTCCCCGCCCGCTGCCGCATCCCCGGCCCAGCGCAGCTCCGGCGGCCCCCCGGCCGAACCCCCTGCCGCCAGCGCGGACAGGGCGCGGCCGGGCAATATCAGCGCTCCCGACCGGCAGGCTTATGCTGCGATCGACCTTGGCACCAACAACTGCCGCCTGCTGATCGCGCGGCCCGCGGGCGAAAATTTCGCCGTGATCGATGCGTTCAGCCGCGTCGTCCGGCTGGGTGAGGGGCTGGCGCAGACCGGGCGTCTCGGCGATGCGGCGATGGACCGTGCGGTTGCCGCGCTCGGCGTCTGTGCCGACAAGCTGAAACGCCGCAATATCCACCTCGCCCGCTCGGTCGCGACCGAGGCGTGCCGCCGCGCCGCCAACGGCGCCGAATTCATCGACCGGGTCCGCCGCGAAACCGGGATCGCGCTCAACGTCATCAGCGCGCAGGAAGAGGCCCGCCTGGCCGTACTCGGCTGCCACATCCTGCTCGAACAGGGTGAAGGTCCGGCGATGATCTTCGACATCGGCGGCGGCTCGACCGAACTGATCCTGGTCGAAAACGGCCCCACCGTGCCGCGCATCCTCGATTGGCAATCGGTGCCGTGGGGCGTGGTTTCCTTGACCGAGACCTGCGGCGATGAACCGGCTACCCGCGCCGGGCGCGAGGCGCGCTATGCGGCGATGCACGGCCTGGTGCGCGATGCCTTCGCCCCGTTTGCCGAACGGGTCGCTCCCGCGCGCGATCGCGGGCAGGCGCAAGGCGATGACCTCGGCGCGCTGCGCCTGCTCGGCACGTCGGGCACCGTCACCACGCTCGCCAGCCTCCACCTCGATCTGCCGCAGTACGATCGCAGCGCGGTTGACGGGGTGATCGTTCCGGCCGCTGCCATGCGCGGGATCAGCCAGCGCCTGTCCGGCCTCTCGCTGGCCGAACGGCGCGAACTACCCTGTATCGGGCCCGACCGGGCCGATCTGGTCGTGGCCGGGTGTGCGATTCTCGATGCGATCCTCGATCTGTGGCCCGCCCACCGGCTCGGCGTGGCCGATCGTGGCATCCGCGAGGGCATCCTGCGCAGCCTGATGGCTGGCGGCGGGCGCCCCCAGCCGCAACCGCAACCGCAACCGCACCAGGCCCAACCGCCGCAGCAGCCGCAGCCGCAACGGCACCACGCGCAGTCACGCGCCCCCACACGGGCACGGCGCTCATGACCCGGTCGGGCCGGGGAGACCCCACCACGCGGCTCAAGAAGGCCAAGGGCCGCACCGCCAGCTCAACCCGCTGGC
>JANLUV010000513.1:0-7781 GCA_031363685.1 Alphaproteobacteria bacterium
TGCCCACGCTCAAGGTGGACACTCCGGACAGGCCCTGCCCCACCGTGCAGCCAAGCGCGGTCACGCCGCCCACGCCCATCAGCACCGCACCGATCAGGTGGTTGGCGGTGTCACGACCTTGTTCAGCGCCAGCGTGACCGGGAAATTCCACGGTACGATCGCCGCAACGACGCCGATCGGGGCACGTTCGACCAGCGTTTCCTTGCCCATCTGCGACGGGCGGACATCGGGCTGGCCGAGGGTCTTGGCGAGTTCGGCGTAGTATTGCACGATGCCGACCGAGAACTGGCCTTCCAGCATTCCGCTAAGCGCAATCGGCATGCCGTTCTGCGCGCTGACGGCACGGGCGAGCGCATCGCCGCGCGCCGCGATCGCGGCCATGAAGCGTTCCATCACCGCAGCGCGTGCGGCCGGGCTGGCGTCCGACCAACCCGATGCCGTAAACGCCTTGCGCGCAGCGGCAACCGCCGCATCCATATCAGCCTCGGTCCCTTCCGGCGCGGTGCCGATCACTTCCTCGGTCGAGGCATTGATCAGGGTGAAACGGCGGTCGCTCGCCGGGGCGACCCATTGGCCGCCAATGTAGAACGTGTCGCGTGAAGCGGTCATCGCATTATCCTCTCGAAGGTCGCGCCCTTAGCGGGCGGCTGTGCTGGCATCGGTAAACTTGTCGTAGTGGATGGCCGAAAGCGGTAGCCCGGCAGCGGTCAGCGCGGCCAGCGCGGCATCGATCATGCCCGGCGGTCCGCACAGATAGGCCTGTAATCCGGCAATGCCACCCAGATCGGACCCAAGATCAGTCAGGGCGGCCAAAATTTCCGTGGTGACGAGGCCGAAACGCACGCCTTCTACGGCAACTTCGGACAGGACCGGGCGGAAATCGAACGTGCCCTGCCAGCGCGCGGCGAGCGCGGCGATTTCATCGCCGCAATAGAGATCGCGTGCGGCCCGTCCGCCGAACAGCAGGATCGCATCGCGCTTCACGCCCCGGGCCGCCGCGTCTTCGAGCAGGCTCATCAACGGCGACAGTCCGCTGCCGCCCCCGATCAGCAGGATCGGCCCTTCCCCGTCGCGCAGCCAGAACGCGCCGTGCGGCGCCTCGATCTCGAACGGGAGATCCGCCAGATCCCCGCCGAACAGCAGTTCGGTAAACGCACCGCCGGGCACCTTGCGCACGAACGTGGACAGCCGGGTCAGGCCGTCCGCTGCGGGCGCCGCGCTGAACGAATACGAGCGCGGACCGGGCGCGCCGGGCCAGGTGACATTCATGTACTGACCGGCGCGATATTGCACCGGTTCATCGGTTTCCCAGGTGACCAGCTTGATATCGTGCGTCAGATCACGTGTTTCCACCAGCCGCGCGGCGCAGCGCCGGGGTGCAGCATCGCCAGCAGCAATATCGATTTCAAGCACCAGGTCCGATTCGGGCACTGCCTGGCAAGCGAGGATATACCCGCCCGCCAGTTCCTCGCGCGAGAGGGTATAGCCGAACGGCGTGATCGCATCGACTTTACCGGAAACCAGCCGACTGCGGCAGGAACCGCAGGTGCCGACCGTGCAATCGTGCGGGAACGCAATCCCGGCCGCGAGCGCGCTTTCCAGCACGGTCCGGTTGCGGCCGACCGTGAATTCCTGCCCGCCGGGAACCAGTTGAACGCGGGCATCGGGGCGCTTTCCAAACAGCTTCTTGAACATAATCTCCCTCCGCCGGACTGGTCCGGTCGGCATTTCATTTTTTGATGCTGCGCGAAACCCCAATCGGAACGGCAACTCGTAAATGGGTTGACATTGACTCGCCTTATCCTAATTTGCGTACCGAGGTCACGTAAAATTGCTGCCCGCTCACGAGGAAGCATCAGGGAGGGATAATTGCCCTTGCGGTCGGGTTCGCCAACCCTGCTTTCTCGGGTGCCGCTATGGGGCAAGAACCGCTTCGACCGGATGACCTGCCCTTCCGGCATTGCCACCGAAAACCTGTTCCGCAATGACTATCGCGTCCGCAATCAGCCGCGTACGTACGGTGTGGAAGCCACGATATCGAACAGGAGTAGGATCGGGTGCACGAACTGGTGGAGAATGCCCGCAGGGGCGCAGCGACTGCGGGAGGAGCGGCTGCGGCCGACCCGCCGGGCGATTCAGGCGTGTGGGTGTTCATTTTCGCCGACATGTGCGCGTTTGCGGTGTTCTTCCTGATCTTCGCGGCGGGCCGCGTCGAGCAGCCCGCGCTGTATGAAACCTCGCGCCAGGCGCTCGACTTGCGGCTGGGGCTGGCCAACACGCTGATCCTGCTGACCAGCGGTGCCTTCATGGCGCGCGCGGTGCGACAGGCCCGGGCGCTCGACTGGTCGGGCGCGCGCACCAGCCTGTGGCTGACGGCGGGCGTCGGCTCGCTGTTCGCGGTGTCCAAGGGGATCGAATGGGGCAACAAGCTCAGCCACGGCGTCGGCTTGTTCACCAATGAAGTCTGGACATACTACTTCGTCTTCACCGGAGTCCATTTGCTCCATTTCGTGATCGGGGTGGTGGTGCTGCTGGTGTTGATCGGGCGCTGCGACAAGCCGTTGCCCCAGCCCGAGAAGTTGCGATGGATCGAGTCCGGCGGCGCCTATTGGCACATGGTCGACCTGCTGTGGATCATCCTGTTCGCCATGCTTTACCTGATGAGGGCGGCATGAGCGCCGGGCAGGAACAGAGCGGGTCGGAGCAAGGCGCTCCCCATGCGCGGCAATGGCCGGTCAAACTGGTCTGGGCCGTGCTGGCCGGGGCGAGCGTGCTGGGCGCCCTGCTCGCCGAGGGCATGGCGCCAGGGCGGATTGCGGCGATTGCCGCGATCCTGCTGGCGGCGGTCAAGGTTCACCTGGTCATCACCCACTACATGGAGCTGGAATGGCACCACCAGCCGCTGCGGCTGATGATGGCGGGATGGCTGGCCGTGGTAACCGCCGTGCTGCTCGGCACATATCTGATGACCTGAACCCGGCCAATCGCCCGGACGCACACGAGAGAGATGCATGTTCGACCACATTACCCTGACGCGCCCGAACCTGACGGTCGATCCGGTCAACGACGGCCGCCACAAGCTTGATCCGGCGATCCCGAATGACCGCGAATCGATTCCGGTGATCGTCCATCTGCCGGACGAGGGCATTGCATTCTTCAGCTATACCTGGGTCGACAAGGACAGCATGGCCGGCGCGGTGTTCTTCCTGTTCGGGCCCGGCGTCGGTCCGGAGCCGCTGGTCTTCGGAATGCCCGATCGCAAGGTGCCCGGGGACATGGATTTCTCCGACTGGCAGATCGACAGTTTCTCGATGCAGCAGGACCTCAAGTTCGGGACCTGCGTGACGCGGTACAGCAATGACCGGGTCAAGCTGGACTTCACCTTCGAGGGCTCGCACCCGCCTTATGCCTACAGCGCCAACGCCCGCGGCTGTCCGCCCTATTGCGCAAACGACCGCATCGAGCAAAGCGGCCGCGCCCGGGGCGTGCTGGAGTTCGACGGCAAGCGGATCGAGTTCGACACCACCGGCCACCGCGATCATTCATGGGGCGTGCGCGACTGGCAGGCGTTCCAGAACTATCGCTGGTTCCAGGGGCAGGCCGGGCCGGACGTATCGGTCCACTTCTGGCACCTCAACGCGCTGGGGGTGACCAGCCTGCTCGGCTACGTGTTCAAGGACGGGCTGATGGCCGAAGTGACCGACGTGACTTACGATCTCCAGTTCGGCGAGGGCTTCAAGCAAAAGCGTCTGGTGGCCGAACTGACCGACGAGGCCGGGCGCAAGACATCGGTGATCGCCGACTTCTACGCCCATGCGCCGCTGATCCCCTCGCCCGACATCACGCTGACCGAAGCGGCTGCCCGCGCCACGATCGACGGGACACCCGGCGTAGGCTGGCTCGAAGTCGCAATGCCGACCGCGTATCTCGAGCACATCCGCGCCAACCCCGCATACCTGCGTTATGCCGGAGGTGAAGCATGACCGTCGCCACCGACCTTGAACCCCTGCACCGGCGCATCCTTGACCGGCGCCGCACCAGCCATGATCCGGAGCCCTATCGCGCCGCGCTGATTTCCGAGGCGACCGACATGCTGGCCGGGTTCTTCGCCAGCGAAGTCCCCGGCGCAACCGTTTCCGGCGTGCGCCGGGTTGGCGGCGGGGCGTCGAAGGAGCAGTTCATCTTCACCCTGACCGACGGCGGGCACAGCGAGGCGTATCTGCTGCGGATGGACCCGCGCCTGGCGATCACCGCAACCGACCGCCAGCGCGAATACGACTTGCTGACCGCGATGAACGGCGTGGTGCCCGTGCCCGAAACCGCGTGGATCGACCCGCGCGCCGAGCATTTCCCCCAGCCCGCCGCGATCATGCGGGTGGTGCGCGGGGTGACCAAACCGAGCAATTCGAAGGTCAAGGTTTCGGGCCTGGGCACTTGGCTCGGGCCGGATTTCCGCGACCGGCTGAAGGGCCAGTTTCTCGATCACCTCGTCGCGATCCACGCCTATGACTGGCGCGCCCGCCCGGTCCCCGGGTTCGACGTGCCTGATGCCGATCCCAAACAGGCGGCGCGCTGGATCTTCAACTACTGGCGCGAGCTGATGGAGATCGACCAGGGCGTGCAGCGCCCGATCGAATCACTGGCGCAGCAGTGGCTGGCGGCTAACCTGCCCGACACCACCGACATGGTGATGATCCACGGCGATTATCGTACCGGCAACTACCTGTTCGACGAGGACACCTGCGAGATCACCGCGTTGCTGGACTGGGAACTGGCGCGGATCGGCGATTTCCACGAGGATCTGGCATGGGTGCTGATGCGGCTGTTCGGGACGTTCGACGAGAGCGGCCTGTTCCGCGCCAGCGACCTGTTCGAGCGCGAGGAATTCATCGCCGCTTACCAGGCTCGTTCCGGTCGCACGGTGGATCGCACGGTGCTGCACTTCTACGAAGTGCTGAGCAGCTGGAAATGCTACATCATCTGCGCCGCCAATGCCCTTGCCGCAGCCCGCTCGCAGCATAACCACCAGGACGTACTGCTCACCTTCCTCGCCGGCGCGGCGCCGGTGTTCGCCGACGATCTGGTGAACCTTCTTGGGCACGGAGCCGGCCAATGACCCCGACTGTCGATGAACGGCTTGCCAGCCTGATCCGCTCGCTGAGCCAGGTGGTGCTGCCGCACCTGCCGCCGGAAGCCTCGCTGGCGCAGGAACAGGTGCATCTTGCGCTGGGCCGCTTGCACATCCTGCGGGCGCAACTCGATGCTGCACCCGCTTTCGAAGCGGAAGAGGCACAGGATGCTGCGCAGCATTCGCGTGATTTGCTGACACTGGGCGGCCCCGGCGCTGCGCCGCTGGCCGACGCGGTGGCGGCTGCGGCAGATCAGGACGTGCGCGAGCAGGTGCGGACGATTCATGCCGGCATCGACCGCTACATCCGCGCGGCGTGGAGTGGCGGCGAACCGGCGCACCGTGCGGCGGTGAGCAAGCTGGTAGTCGCCTACGAACACGATCGGGTGCAGAAGGACCGCCAGTGGTGCGCCCCGTTCGGATTCGACTCGCTCTGATCTCGACAGAGTTGATACAGTCCTTTACCTTATCGGCGATGCCAGCCGGGTGTGAGTGCGCCATCCAATCGGCCGCGCCGTAGAGGGGATAAGATGACCTGGACTTCCATGCGTATCGATCGTGAGGGCGGCCTGGCCCGGTGGACTTTCACCCAGCCCGGACGCGGCAATCCGATTGACGGGACGTTCTGCGCTGAATTTCTCGATGCCGCGATCGAACTGTCCGAAGACCCAACCGTGCGTGCGGTGTTGCTGACGGCCGAAGGCAAATCGTTCAGTTTCGGCGGTGATGTGAAGCTGTTCGTCAACGATCTCGACAGCCTGCCCCGGCTGATCAAGCGGTGGACCGCCGACCTGCATGTCGGCATCGCCCGGCTGGCGCGGATGAACGCCCCGGTGGTCGCCGCAGTGCAAGGGATCTGTGCTGGCGGCATGGCGGCCTGCGTGGCCGGGGCGGATGTGATCGTCGCCGAAACGGGCACGCGGTTTGTCGCCGCCTATACCGGGATCGGGTATTCGAACGACGCCGGGGCATCACCCATGCTGTCGCGCCGGATGGGCGTTTCCCGCACCAAGCGCTATCTGTTGCTGAACGAAACGCTGGATGCACCGACCGCGCTGGCCGCTGGTCTGGCCGACGAAGTGGTCCTGCCCGAGGAGTTGCTGGCGCACGCCGAGGCGATCGCCCGCAAGCTGGCCGATGGTCCGACGCTGGCCTATGGCGAGATCCGCCGGTTGCTCAACACGGTTTCCGACCAGCCGCTGGAAACCCAGCTCGAACTGGAAGCCCAGGGGCTGGCGCGCATCGCCCGCACCGCCGACGCGCGCGAAGGCCTGACCGCCTTTGCCGAAAAGCGCAAACCGCAGTTCAAAGGACAGTAACGACCGATGTGGGTCTACCCCGAAATCCGCACGCTGGGCGAATTCATCTCCTACTGGGCGCGGCATGATCCGGCACGGCCGATGCTGCGCACGGCGGCGCGTACCATCTCGTTCGGCGAAATGGGCGTGCTGGCAAATCGCGCGGGCCACTGGCTGCTCGATCGCGGCGCGGTGGAAGACCGGCTGATCGGGTACTTCGGCAAGAACAGCTTCGATTTCTATATCGCGCTGTTCGGCTGCGGCCATACCCGCGCCGGGCTGGTGGTGTTCAACTGGCGGCTTGCTGCAGCCGAACTGGCGCAGCAAATCGGCGACAGCGAGACCGGCCTGATCATCGCCGAGCGCGAATTGGAACCGCTGCTGGCAGGGGCACTGGCCGCGCTCGACAATCCGCCGCGCGTGGTGTGGATCGACGCGGCAACCACGCTGGAAAGCCTGATCGCGGACGAGCACGACCGGCCGCCGGACGTGGTCGTGCGCGAATCCGATACCGCCTTCCAGCTCTATACCTCGGGGACGACGGGTAAGCCCAAGGGCGTGATGCTGGGCCACAACGCAATCAACCTGATGCGCCTGTGCGAGCATCTTGAACCGGCCTATCAATGGGAGCCGGACGACAGCTTCATCAACGCGCTGCCGAACTTCCATTTGCTGCACCTGGGCATCGCATTGCAGTGCATTTACAACGGCGTTTCGATCACGGTCGAGCGCCAGTTCGACCCCGCCGCCGTGCTGCGCACGATCAGCGCGCTGAAGCCGACGCTACTGACTTTGACGCCAACCATGCTGCAGATGCTGCTCGACCATCCTGATGCCGCCACCGCGGACTTTTCCTCGCTGCGGCTGACGCTCTATGCCGGTTCGCCGATCTCGCTCGGGCTGATCAAGCGCGCGATCGCAGTGATGCCGTGCCAGTTCATGCAGTTCTACGGCTCAACCGAAGCCGGCGGCGCCACCTCGATCCTGCGGCCGGAGGAACATAACCTCGACAACGAGGCCAAGCTGCAAAGCTGCGGCCGGCCGCTGCCCTTGATCGAATTTCGCATCGTCGATGGTGCCGGCAACGAAATACCCGAGGGCCAGCCCGGCGAGCTGCTGATCCGCCAGCCGAGCATCACCAAGGGCTACTGGCGCCAGCCCGAAGCGACCGTCGCAGCAATGGAGCACGGCTGGTATCGCACTGGTGACATCGCCCGCCGCGACGAGGAAGGGCTGTACTACATCGTCGACCGGGCCAAGGACATGATCGTCTCGGGCGGGGAGAACATCTATTCTGCCGAGGTCGAAAACGTCCTCTCGACCCATCCTGAAGTGGGCGCGGTGGCGGTGATCGG
>JANLUV010000517.1:0-30200 GCA_031363685.1 Alphaproteobacteria bacterium
TCAGCCTGTTCGCGCTGCGGCGGCTGGGGCTGGACGAGGTGTGGTGGTTGGTCTCCCCCGGCAATCCGCTCAAGCCCGCAGCCGGCATGGCCCCGCTCGGGGTCCGCTTTGCCTCGGCCTCGGCGCAGACGCGCCGCGCCCCGATCCGGGTTACCGCGATCGAGCGGCAACTCGGCACCCGGTTTACCGCCGATACCATCCGCGCGCTGCAGCGGCGCTACCCCCGGCGGCGGTTTATCTGGCTGATGGGAGCAGACAATCTGGCCCAGTTTCACCGCTGGCGCGACTGGCGCGGAATCGCCCGTGCGGTGCCGATTGCCGTTATCGCGCGTCCGGGCTATGATGCAGCCGCTATCGCGGGCCCCGCGATGGTCTGGCTCAGCCGTTACCGGCGGTCTGCCGCCAGTTTTCGCAACCGGGCAGCATGGAGCGCGCCTGCGCTGGTGATCCTGCGATTCGATCCCGATCCGCGATCGGCCACGGCCTTGCGCCGCGCCGATCCCGAATGGGCCAGCCGCTTGTCGGCCAAGGCCCTGCGAGATCGTCTGACCTTCCGCCCGATTGAGCCGAACTCGTGAAACCGCCCAGAACACCCAGCGGCAACCCAGGCGTTTCGGCTCTTGTCCGCAACCGTCCACCCGGCTTTTTTCAGCCCCCCATTACGGAGCATATCCGACCTACATGAACCAGGTCTCCCCCACGCCAGCCAACCCGGATGCAGTTCCCCTGCCGCCGTCGGTTCCCGGCTCGCTCCACGCACTGGTCCTTCAGTCGCTTGACGACGATCAGGCGCAGGACATCGTTTCCATCCCGCTCGAAGGCAAATCCGCCATCGCCGATCATATGGTCATCGCTTCGGGTCGCTCGACCCGGCAAGTGGCGGCCCTGGCGCAAAAGCTGGCCGAGCGGATCAAGCACGGCGGCTTCGGCCACGTCCGGATCGAAGGCCTCCCGGCTGCCGACTGGGTGCTGGTCGATGCGGGCGATATTGTCGTCCACCTGTTCCGCCCGGAAGTGCGCAGCTTCTACAATCTCGAGCGGATGTGGGCGTTCGGTGACGCTCCGCCGGTTGCCCCTGCCTGACGTGACGTACACGGCCTAGGAACAGGCCGATGCGGCTGCACATCATTGCGCGCGGCAAGCTCGGCCGCTCGCCCGAGAGCGAGCTGGTCGACCGCTACCTGAAGCGCATCGCGTGGCCCAGTAAAGTCACCGAACTGCCCGATACCGGCGGCACCCTCCCGCCCCCGCTAACCCCGGCCCGCGACGTCCTGCTTGACGAACGCGGGCGCCAGCTGACGTCGGAGGAATTCGCCGCGCTGCTCGGGCGCTGGCGGGATGACGGCGTGCGCGAGGTGCGCTTCCTGATCGGCGCGGCGGACGGGCATCGCGGCGCAGCGCGCGATGAGGCCGATCTGCTGATCGCGTTCGGCGCGATGACCTGGCCGCACATGCTGGCGCGGGCGATGCTGGCCGAACAGTTGTGGCGCGCGACCAGCATTCTTGCTGGCCATCCCTATCACCGTTCGGGATAAGCGGCGCGTGATGCTGCGCCGTTTCTTGTTTCCTGTGGCTGCCCTGTTCGCCCTGCTGGCGGGCTATGCCGCGCTGGCGCAGCAGGACGCGGGCTATACCGATCCGACTGAAACCCGCCGCGCGCTGGCCGACGCGCGCCAGCAAGGCGAAGTCGCGCGCCGCCGCGCCGAACGGCTCGAGGCTCAAGCTGCCGCTGCGAGCGCAGCCGCCGAACGCAGCGCCAGCGCAGCCGCCGCGGCCGCCGCCCGCATCCAGCAGGCCCAGGCCGATGTCGCCGCGCAGCAGGCGACCATGGCGCTGATCGACCGCCAGCACGAAGACCTGCGCGCCCGCCTTGCCTTGCGCCAGCAACCGCTGCTGCGGCTGACCGCCGCGCTCCAGCGGCTTGCCCGCCGTCCGTTGCTGCTCACCTTGTTCCGCCCGGGCTCCGTTCGCGATGCCATGCACATGCGCGCGATGCTGGCGACAATGCTGCCCGAGGTTTCGCGCCGGACCGCCGATCTGCGCGGCGAACTCGATCGCGGCCGGGGGCTGCGCGCAAAGGCTGCGGCAACCGTCACCGCGCTGCGCCAGGAACAGGGCAACCTCGCCCAGCGCCGCGCCGCGCTGGCCGCGCTGGAAACGCAGCAGCGCCTCGCCGCCCGGCAGAGCGCGGGCGTGGCCGACCGTGAGGCCGATCGCGCGCTGGCCCTGGCTGAACAGGCGCTCGATCTGGGCGCGCTGGCGGATGATCTCGGCCGCGCCGGCGCCCTGCGCGCGCAGCTTGCGCTCCTGCCGGGGCCGGTGATGCGCCCGATGCGTCCGGAAGATGCCGCCAATCGCCCGGTCGATACCACGCCGGCAGTGCTGGCCGCGCACCCGGCGCGTTCCTTCCTGCTGCCGGTGCAGGGCCGCCTTGTCGCCGGCTTCGGCGCGGCTTTGCCGGGCCAGCCGCGCTCGCGCGGGGTGGCGATCGCCGCGCTGCCGGGCGCGCAGGCGGTTGCCCCCGGTCCGGGCCGGGTCGCCTTCGCCGGGGCCTATCGCGGGTTCGGGCAGATCGTGATTGTCGATCACGGGCAGGGCTGGACCAGTCTGGTGACCGGCCTTGCCCAGCTCGACGTCCGCGTGGGCGAGGATGTCGTCGCCGGTTCGCCGCTCGGTTCGGCCGGGCCGTCCCGCCCGGTCGTGACGCTGGAGCTGCGCCGCGATGGCCAGCCGGTCAATCCGCTCGATTTCGCTCAGCCACGCTAACCGCGCCGCGTTAAATTCGCGCGGGAACAGCCCCGCCCGCCGGGCCATCTGGCATTCAGCGTCCGGCCTCTATAGAAGCAGATGGCGAATTCCGCCCGAAAGGCCGCCCAGCCCCATGACGCCTGCCCGATGAAGCTTCGTTCCCTCACCCGCGCCGCGCTGCTGCTGTCGGCCGTGGCGTTGATCCCGGCGCCCACGGCGGGCCTCGCCGCCGTCGATGGCCACGCCAGTCCCGAGTTCGGGCGGCTGTTCACGATCTATCAGTTGATCAAGGCCAATTACGTCGAGCCGGTCGATGACGACAAGCTGATCAAGGGCGCGATCGACGGGATGCTGGCCAGCCTCGATCCGCATTCGTCCTATCTCGAAGGCGCCAGCCTGCAGCGGCTGGATACGATGATCGACGGCAATTATCAGGGCCTCGGCCTGTCGGTCGTGGGTGATGACGGCGCGGTCAAGGTCGTCTCGCCGATGCGCGGCAGTCCGGCCGAAAAGGCTGGCGTCAAGGCAGGCGATTTCATCACGCACCTCGATGGCAAGCTGATCTACGGCCTCGATCTGGACGAGGCGGTGGCGCGGATGCGCGGGCCGGCGGGCACCTCGATCCGCCTGAAGATCTATCGCGCCGGCCGCGACGAGCCGTTTGAAGTCACCGTCACGCGCGGCGTGATCAGCCTCGAACCGGTCACCGCGAAGCTTATCGACAATGTCGGCGTCGTCACCGTCAACGAGTTTTCCTCGAACGTCGGCAACTACGTCAACCAGTCGATCGCCGATTTGCGCCGCCAGTCCGGCGGGCGGCTGGCCGGCCTGGTGCTCGATCTGCGCCAGAACCCGGGCGGCTCGCTGGACGAGGCGGTCGGGCTGTCCGATCTGTTCCTCACCAAGGGCGATATCGTCTCGCAGCGCGGCCGCAACGCCTCGGAAAACGAATACTATCGCGCCGAAACCGTGTTCAAGGGCGATGCGGCCAAGGGCCTGCCGGTGGTCGTGCTGATCGACGCGGGGTCCGCCTCGGCCTCCGAAATCGTTGCCGGCGCGTTGCAGGATCAACACCGCGCGCTGGTCATGGGCGAACGCTCGTTCGGCAAGGGCAGCGTCCAGTCGATGATCCGGCTCGACAAGACTCACGCGGTCAAGCTCACCACCGCGCGCTATTACACCCCGGCGGGCCGCTCGGTGCAGGAAGGCGGGATCGAACCCGATATCCGCGTGCCGCAGATCTCCGATCCCGACGCCCGCAAGCGCGCCCAGCTGTCGTATCGCGAAAGCGACTTGCGCGGTCACCTCGTCAACGAGGTCGATCTCGATGACAAGCAGCTCGAAATCGACAAGCAGGACGATCCGCGCTTCAAGCTCACGGCGGAACAGCTGAAGGCCAAGGGGATCGAGGACTTCCAGCTGTGGTATGCCGTCTCCACGCTGAAGCGCACCGCCCCTGCCCCCGTCATGGCGCGCCAGCAGCCCGCCGCCGCCCCCCCCCGGAGCAAGTGATGCTGCCGGTTGGACAACCCGCCTTGCGCCTTGCCCGCGTGTTCGTACTGGCGGTTCCGGCGGCGCTGCTCGGCGGGGCCTATGTCTCGGAATATGGCTTCGGCCTGTTCCCGTGCGAGATGTGCTGGTGGCAGCGCTATGCCCACTTCGCCGCGCTGGCCTTTGCGCTGATCGCCGTTGCCGTGCCGCGCCGACGCGCGCCGGTGGCGCTGGCGGCGCTGGCGATCGCCGTTTCCGCGCTGATCGGGCTGTTCCATGCCGGGGTCGAATACCACTGGTGGGAAGGCTTCACCGCTTGCACCAGCACTGCCCGGCTGGGCGGCGGCAATCCGCTCGATGCAATCATGGCCGCGCCGCTGATCCGTTGCGACACGCCGCAATGGACTTTTGCGGGCGTGTCACTTGCGGGGTTCAATTTCATCTGCTCCGGCCTCGGCGCGGGATTGGTCGCGGTGCTGCTGGGCAACAGCCGAAAGGGCGCCGCATGACGTCATCCCGTTCCGTGCAGGTGCTGCGGGTCGATCAGGCCGGCGAATACGGCGCCACCCGGATCTATGCCGGGCAACTTGCGGTGATGGGTGACCGGGCGCCGCATTCGGGCAAGATCGCGGCAATGGCCGCGCAGGAAGCCGATCACCGCGCCCGGTTCGATGCGCTGCTGGTCCGGCGCGGGGTGCGGCCCACCGCGCTCCAGCCGGTCTGGTCAGCCGCCGGTTTCGCGCTGGGCGCGGCCACCGCGCTGCTCGGGCCAAAGGCGGCGCTGGCCTGCACCGCCGCGATCGAGACCGAGATCGACGCGCACTATACCGCGCAACTGGCGGAACTGGACGGCAGCGATCCGGAACTCGGTGCGCTGATCGAGGAATTCCGTGATGACGAGCGCGAGCATCGCGCCGCCGCGCTGGCCGCCGGGGCGGAACAGGCGCCGGCCTATCCGCTGCTGTTCGGCGCGATCCGGCTAGGCTGCCGCCTGGCGATCCGCCTGTCCGAAAAAATCTGACGCCGGGCGTCGAGTTCGCCGATCTATTTTTGCGTTGCCGCAAGGCGCGTGCAACCAATCGGCTTCATCTACCGTTCAAGCCTTATCGGCCTTATATTGCACCAGAATCGACCGGGAGCTTCACCGCATGCGCCGCATTGCCGCCGTTACTTTCGCCGCCAGCCTCGCCTTCACGGCGGTCCCGGCATTCGCGCAGGATCAGGCCGCCGCCCCGACTTCCGGCGGTGAGCGGGTCAATCAGGTGATCGTCTATGGCGATGATCCCTGCCCGGCCTCCCAAGGTGACGAGATCACCGTCTGCGCCCGCAAGGCCGAGGCCGAGCGTTACCGTATCCCCGCGCCGTTGCGCGAAACCCCCTCGGCGAACAGCGAATCGTGGAGCGCGCGCGTCCAGGCCTATGAAACGGTTGGCGCGGCGGGCACCAATTCGTGCTCTGCGGTCGGCCCGGGCGGGTCCACCGGCTGCCTCCAGAAGCTGATCAACACCGCCTATGCCGAAAAGAAGGCCGCGTCGGACGTGCAGTTCTCCGGGATGATCGAGGACGAACGGCAAAAGCGCCGGTCAATGGTCGATGCCGAATCCGCCGCCACGCAGGGCCGGGTCGAACAGGCCGAACAGGACTATGCAGCCCGCCAGAGCGCCCAGCAGGAACCGGTTGTATCCGCTGCGCCTGCCACCAAGCCCTGAACCTCGGCTGGAGTGATCCAACTTTAACGAGTCTGCGCTAGGGCGGCGCCATGCCTGCCTTTGACCCCGCCCGCATTCTCGTCATCTTCGGCACTCGGCCAGAGGCGATCAAGCTGTTCCCGGTGATCGCCGCGCTGAAGGGCGATCCGCGCTTCGACGTGCGGGTCTGCGTTTCGGCGCAGCATCGCGGGATGCTCGATCAGGTGCTGGACATTGCCGGGATCGTCCCCGATCACGATCTGGACCTGATGCGCCCCGACCAGACGCTCGACGCGCTCACCGCCGCGCTGCTCACCGGTCTCGGCGCGGTGATGGACGAAGTCCGGCCCACGCGCGTGATGGTCCAGGGCGATACCGCCACTGCCATGGCCGGGGCGCTCGCTGCCTATTACCGCAAGCTGCCGGTCGATCATGTCGAGGCGGGGCTGCGTTCGGGCAACATCCACCACCCGTGGCCCGAAGAAGTGAACCGCAAGATCATCGGCACCATCGCCAGCCTGCACTTCGCCCCCACCGAAACGGCGGCAGCGGCGCTGCGGCGCGAAAATGTCGATCCGGCCCGGGTCCATGTCACCGGCAACACGGTGATCGATGCGCTGCACTGGGTCACCGCGCGGATCGCCGCCGAACCGGCGCTCGTCGCCGGGTTGGCCGAGCTGGAAGCGCGCTTTGCCGGCAAACGGATCGTCGGCGTCACCAGCCACCGGCGTGAGAACTTCGGCGGCGGGCTGGAAAGCATCGCCCGCGCCGTCCGCCGCATCGCCGCGCGCGATGACGTGGCACTGATCTTCCCGGTCCACCCCAATCCCAATGTCCGCGCGGTGATGGACCAGGCGCTCGCCGGTCTGCCGAACGTGGCGCTGATCGAACCGCTCGATTACCCGCATTTCGCCCGCCTGCTGGCGCTGTGCGAGATCATGCTGACCGATTCGGGCGGGGTCCAGGAAGAGGCCCCGGCGCTGGGCAAGCCTGTCCTCGTCATGCGCGAGACGACCGAGCGTCCGGAAGGCATTGTGGCCGGCACCGCGCGCCTCGTCGGCACCGACGAAGACCGCATCGTTACCGAAATCTTCACCCTGCTTGACGATAAGGCGGCGTACGAGGCGATGGCCCGCGCGCACAATCCTTTCGGGGATGGCCGCTCCGCCGCCCGGATCGTGGAGCTGCTTGCACATGAAATCGGATAAGAAGCCTGAAGTCTGCGTCGTCGGGCTCGGCTATATCGGCCTGCCCACCGCCGCCATCGTCGCCCGCGCCGGGTGCCGGGTGCGCGGGGTGGATGTTACCCAGCGGGTGGTCGATACGATCAACCGCGGCGAAATCCATATCGAGGAAGTCGATCTTGACGGGCTGGTGCAGGGCGTCGTCGCGCGCGGGCTGCTGACCGCATCGACCCGGGTCGATCCGGCCGACGTGTTCGTCATCGCCGTGCCCACTCCCTTCGACGAGAATCGCGCGCCCGATCTCACTTATGTGATGAACGCCGGCCGCGCGGTTGCAGCGGTGCTCAAGAGCGGCGACGTGGTGATCCTCGAATCGACCTCGCCGGTCGGCACGACCGAGGCGCTGCGCGATCTGGTGGCCGACCTGCGCCCCGACCTGAAGTTTCCGGGACTGGTCAGCGAAACGCCCGACGTGTCCTTCGCCTATTGCCCCGAACGCGTGCTGCCGGGCCGTATTCTTGAAGAACTGGCCAACAACGATCGCTCGATCGGCGGCGTCACCCCGCGTTGCGCGCGCAAGGCGCTGGCGTTCTACAAGCTGTTCGTGCGCGGCACCTGCATCACCACCGACAGCCGTTCGGCCGAGATGACCAAGCTGGTCGAAAACGCCTCTCGCGACGTCAATATCGCCTTTGCCAACGAACTGTCGATGATCTCGGACCGGATGGGCCTCGATGTGTGGGAAGTGATCCGGCTGGCGAACCGCCACCCGCGCGTAAACATCCTGACGCCGGGGCCGGGCGTCGGCGGGCACTGCATCGCGGTCGATCCGTGGTTCATCGTCCACGGCGCGCCCGAGGACACCCCGCTGATCCGCACCGCGCGCGGCGTTAACGACAACAAGATCCACCATGTCATCGCCCGCGCCGATGCGCTGGTCGGGGCCAATCCCGATGCCCGCGTCGCCTGCCTCGGTCTGGCGTTCAAGGCCAACATCGACGATTTCCGCGAAAGCCCCGCCCGCCTCGTCGCCAGCACCCTCGCGCGCCGTTATGCCGACCGGATCGCCATTGTCGAACCGTTCATCACGCAGTTGCCGCTGGAGTACAAGGACACCGGGATCGAACTGATCGATATCGATACCGCGCTGGAAAGCTGCGATATCCTGATCGTGCTGGTCGATCACGACCTGTTTAAATCGATCCCGCTGTCGGAACGTGCCGCCAAGATCGTCTACGATACCCGCGGGATCTGGCCCGACCAGCCGCGCGGCCGGACAGTGGCAGCGCCGAAGCTGCACGCGGTAGGGTAAGGGAACAGGCAAACGCAGGGGCCAGCGGCCCCTGCACCCCTGATGTCTTCCGGTGACGGGTTGTCCTGTCAGGTCACGCCAGCGAGATATCCGGCGCGTCTTCATGCTTCATGCCGATCGAGTGGTAACCCGCATCGACATGGTGCACCTCGCCGGTCACGCCCGAGGCGAGGTCCGACAGGAAATACAGCGCCGATCCGCCGACATCCTCGATCGTGACGTTGCGGCGCAGCGGCGCGTTCAGCTCGTTCCATTTCAGGATATAGCGGAAATCGCCGATCCCGCTGGCGGCCAGCGTCTTGATCGGCCCGGCCGAAATCGCGTTGACCCGCACGTTCTGCGGCCCGCAATCATTGGCGAGGTACTTCACGCTGGCTTCGAGCGCTGCCTTGGCCACGCCCATCACGTTGTAATGCGGCACAACCTTTTCTGCGCCGTAATACGTCAGCGTCAGGATCGAGCCGCCATCCGGCATCATCTCGACCGCCCGCTTGGTCACGGCAACCAGACTGTAGGCCGAAATGTTCATCGTCATCACGAAGTTGTCGAGCGTGGTGTCATAATACCGGCCGCGCAGCTGGTTCTTGTCGGAATAGCCGATCGCGTGGACCACGAAGTCGATCGTCGGCCACCGCGTCTTGAGCTGGTCGAAGCTGGCATCCAGCGCCGCCATGTCGGACACGTCGCATTCGATCAGGAAATCGCTGTCGAGGCTGGCCGCCAGCGGGCGCACCCGCTTTTCCAGCGCCTCGCCCTGGTACGAAAATGCCAGTTCCGCGCCATGCTCACGCAGTTTCTTCGCAATCCCCCAGGCCAGTGACTTGTCGTTCGCCAGCCCCATGATGAGGCCGCGCTTGCCCTGCATAAGTCCGGTCATTCGTTGTAATCTCCACCACTCTTATCGGGCATGGTCCGCGCGCGGTCATCCGCCTGCCCGACCATGTCCTGTTCCTCCGGCGTCTCGGCCAGCGCCGCGTTCAATTCCGCCCCGAACACCATCCCTAAGCCGACCAGCCAGAAAAAGAAAAGCGTGATCATTACGCCCGCCAGGCTGCCATACGTCAGATTGTAGTTGAACACCGATCGCAGCGCCCACGGCAAGGCCATCGTCACCGCAACCCACCATGTCGTCACGAACAATGCCCCCGGCCATTTCGGGTAGCGCGAATAGCGATAGGCCGAAGGCGTCAGCGTGTAAAACAACAGGTACAGAGATCCAAACAGCACCCCCGCCGGGATCAGCCGGGTCATCGCGATTTCGCCCACCACCGGATCCAGTTCGGGCAGCCACGCATAGATTGCCTGCTCCACCGCGCCGATCACGACCTGCGCAATCAGCGAGATGAGCAGCAGCACTACCGCGCCGATGATGATCGCGGTGGAAATCAGCCGATAACGCCAGAACGCGCGGGTGAGGGGCGTGCCATAGGCGCGGCGCAGGATATCGCGGATCGTCTCGATCAGGCTGCCCACCGTCCACAGCCCGACCAGTCCGCCGATCCACAGCAGCCACCCGGTGCGGGCATCGATTACGTCGCGCGCCACCGGCGCGATGGCGCTGGCGACCGACGGGGGCACCGCCAGCAGGAAGGCGTTGATCGAAGCGGCGCGTTCATCCCGCTCGCCGATCGCCGAAAAGATCGCGGCGACCGTGATGAAGAACGGGAACAGCGCAACGACCGAGGTATAGGCGAGGTTGCCGGCGTGGATGAAGCCGTCGTTCCATACCCCCGCCATGGTCCGGCCCAGCACCGTTCGCGCGCGCTGAGACCAGTGCAGCCGCTCGGCGATCTCCGCTTCGGCCCGTTCTTCCAGCCCGGCGCGCCAGCGCAGCGCGTGGCGGCGGCGCGCTTCTGGCGAAAGATCGGGCGGGGTCAGCAGGTTGCTGGACGCTGCGGCACCCGCTCCGGCGATCGGGCGCTCCTCCATCCGGTATCAGATTCCCAGTTTTGCTCGCGGGTTGCGGGTATCGTGCCAACCATCCAGCCGGCGCTTCAGTTCCTCAGCCAGTTCCGAACCATCGGCCGGCAGGTCGATCTGCACGGTCACCATCTGGTCGCCCCGGGTGCCGTCCTTGCGGGTCATGCCCTTTTCCTTCAGCCGCAGCGTCCTGCCCGAACTGCTGCCCGCAGCGACGGTCAGGATCACCGCGCCCTCGGCCGTCGGCACTTTCACTTTCGCGCCGCCCAGCGCCTCGTCCAGCGTGATCGGCAGGTCGATCCGCAAGTTGTCGCCGTCGCGGCGGAAGAACGGGTGGGGCTGGATCTCGATGCCAACGATCGCATCTCCCTTGCCGCCGGGGCCATGCTCGCCCTTGCCGGGCAGGCGCATCTGCGTCCCGTCATCCGCCCCGGCGGGCAGCTTGAGGTCGATCGTCTTGCCGTCCGCCAGCGTGATCCGTTGCGGGCTGAGCGTGGCGGCGTCGGTCAGCGAAACCTTGAGGCGATACTGCACGTTGGCGCCCCTCGCTGCGGCGCGCCTGCCCCCGCCCGTGCCGGCGCCGCCGCGCCCGCCAAACAGGCCCTCGAACAGGTCGGACAGGTCAGGCCCGCCACCGCCGCCCTCGAAGCCATCGGCGCGAAAGCCGCGCTGCTGCCCGCCCGCGCCGCCGAACGGCCCGCCGCCGCCTGCGCCGAACGGGCTGGTCGGATTGCCGTCGCCATCGATTTCGCCCCGGTCGAACCGGGCGCGCTTGTCCTTGTCGGTCAGCAGGTCATAGGCGCGGGTCACCTCGCTGAACCGCTCGGTCGCCTTGGGATTGTCGGTGTTGCGGTCGGGGTGAAGTTTCTTGGCCAGCGTGCGATAGGCGGACTTGATGTCCTTCTCGCTCGCGCCGCGCGCTACCCCCAGGGTCACATATGGATCAGCCATGGCGCATAGCTAGGAGCCAAACGCCCGTCGGCCAAGCCCGAGGCCACAAATTCGGGCAATAGCCGACAGAAAGTGCGCCTTTTCTCCCGCGCCTGCGAAGGCTATGGGGGCGGGGCCGCCAATGCTTCCTTAGGTAACGCCGCTCCCTCGGGAATGCCGTTGCCGGTCCGGGCGGGACACCGATCAATTTGCACAGGAACCTGCCGTGAAAGTTCAACAAGCGGCTGATACTCTCCCCGATGCCGATCCGTTCGCCTTGTTCGACACCTGGTACCGCGAGGCGCGCGGCACCGAACTGAACGATTCGAATGCGATGGCCCTCGCCACCGCCACGCCCGAGGGTGTGCCCTCGGTGCGCATGGTCCTGCTCAAGGGCCACGGGCCGGATGGCTTCGTATTCTACACCAATTCGCGCAGCCGCAAGGGCGCCGAACTGCTCGCCAACCCCAACGCCGCGCTATTGTTTCACTGGAAGTCGCTGCGCCGCCAGATCCTCATCGAAGGCCCGGTCGAACGGGTCAGCGAGGAAGCGGCCGACGCCTATTTCGCCAGCCGTGCGCGCGATTCCCAGCTTGGCGCGGTCGCCTCGGACCAGTCCGCCCCACTCGATTCGCGTGAGACGTTCGTCGCCCGCTTCAAGGCGGCAGAAGACCGATTTGGCGCTGGCCCGGTCGAACGGCCGCGCCACTGGTTCGGCTTCCGCCTCGTGCCGGCGGCGATCGAGTTCTGGCAGGACCGGGAACACCGCCTCCATGAACGGCGCCGCTTCACCCGCGATGCCGCCGCGCCAGCCGGATGGGCCAGCACGTTGCTGTATCCATGAGCATTTCCGCTGCCGATGCTAGTGCGCTGAACCGCAGCGCTGCTTTTGCCAGCATCTTCGTTGCGATGCTGCTGCTGGCGATGAAAACCTGGGCCGCGTGGTCGACCGGGTCGACCGCGATGCTCGGCAGCCTCGCCGATACCGGGCTCGATCTTATTGCCAGTATCGCAACGCTGGCCGGGGTGTGGATCGCAGCCCAGCCCGCCGATGACGATCACCGCTTTGGCCACGGCAAGGCCGAGGCACTGGCCGCGATGTTCCAGGTGGTGCTCATCTCGATCTCGGCGCTCGGTCTGGCGTTTCGCGCGGTCGGACAACTGTTCGCCGGATCGCGGCCCGAGGCGGCCGGGGGCGGTATTCTGGTGTCCGCGCTGGCCATGGCCGCGACGGTCGCGCTGATCGCCTGGCAACGCCACGTCATCAGCAAGACCGGCAGCCTCGCGATTTCGACCGATCACGTCCATTACCAGTCGGACTTGTTCCTCAACCTGGCGGTGATCGCAGCGCTCGCGCTCGATCAATATGCCGGCATCCGCGGGGCCGATGCCGGGTTCGGCCTGATCATCGCGGGCTGGCTCGGTTGGGGCGCGTGGGGCGCATCGCAGGAAGCGATCGACCACCTGATGGACCGCGAATGGCCACAGGACAAGAAGGACCGTTTCATCAAGGTGCTCGGCCACCACCGCGAACTGCGCGGGGTCCACGATCTGCGCACTCGCACCGCCGGCAACCGCGATTTCGTCCAGTTCCACGTCTGGGTCGATCCGCTGATGACCGTGGCCGATGCCCACACCGTGATGGACGAGATCGAGGCCAAGCTGCTCGCCGAATTTCCGGGGCTCCAGATCCTGATTCACCCCGATCCCGATGGCCACGTCGACAAGGGTCTTGCGGGCGAGGCGGTGCTGACCGTGTAAGCAGGGCCGGCGTTCCGGCGCTATTCGTTCCCGCCCCGCTTCGGGAACAGCCCGACAATCCGGCCCAGGTGGTTCAGCACCGCTGGCCGCTGCGGCCCATCGGATTTGCCCAGCCGCACCACGGTCAACTTCTGCTCAGGTGACACCAGCACGTACTGGCCAAGGTGGCCGATGCACGCAAACAGGCTGCGCGGTGCGCGGCCGGGCAGCAGTTCCACTTGGCCGTTCGGCTGGCGCCGGTTGAGCCACAGTTGCGCGCCATAGCCCGGATTGCGGGGCGAAGGCCGGGTCATGAACTCGATCCACCCGTGCGGCAGCACTTGCGCGCCGTGCACGGCGCCGCCGCTCCGCAGAAATTCGCCAAACCGGCCCCAGTCGCGCGCGCTGCCGTGGATCAGGCTGCTGCCGATCATCGTGCCCGCCGCATCGAATTCGGGCAGCATCGAACGCATCGCCAGCGGACCGAACAGGCGCGTGTGCAGATATTCGGCCACCGCCTGCCGCCGCCGCACCGGGTCCGCGCTGTCGCTCAGCGCGCGCGCCGCCACATCTGCCAGGATCACGCTCGTCGCGCTGGAATATTCCCATTTCGCCCCGGCCTCGGCCTCCAGCGGCTGGGCCTCGGCATAGGCGGCCATGTTGTCGCGCCCGTCGAGCAGCAGCATCCGCACTTCGTCCGATTTATGGGCCGGGCTTCCGCCCTCGGTATGGCGCAGTCCCGAGCGCATCTGCAGCAACTGGCGTAGCGTGATCTCGCCGCGCGGATCGCCGCTGCGCTGCCACGCCGGGATCGGCACGCTTTCATCCAGCCGCAACCGTCCGTCGGCGACCAGCAAGCCGATCAGTACCCCGGTGATCGACTTTGACATCGACCAGCCGATCAGCCGGGTCTGCGGGCCATAGCCGGGCCCGTAGCGCTCGGCGATGATCCGCCCGCCTGAAAAGATCACTACAGCGCGGGTCTCGCCGGCGGCCGGATCGGTAAACAGGTCATCGATGGCCCGCGCCAGCTGTTCGCGCGGCACATCGGGCTGGGCGGTCACAGCCGCCAGCGCAGCCGCGCTCAGCGGCAGCGGCGCGGCATCGTGCCGCGCACCGCACCCGCCCAGCAGCAGCAGCGGAGCCAATAGCAGCGGGGCTGGCAGCAGCGCCAGTGCAACGGTAAGGGAACGGCGGCGGGTCGACATGACGCGCAAGCTCATGCGAAGAACCGGACCCGATGGCAACTGCAAACCCAGCCCGCCCGCGCAAACCCGGCGTCCGGCCGCCCCGTCGCCCGGGCACCAGGCGCAAATGGCTGGTGCGGCTCGGCTGGCTGGCGCTGGCCTGCGCGGCGGTAGCGATTGCCTTGAACTGGCGGCCGCTGCGCGCCAATGCGCTGACCGGGGCGGCCTATGGCGCGCGGATCGGCTGTTCTTGCCGGTTCGTCGCCGGGCGGCCGCTGGGCGATTGCCGCAAGGATTTCGAACCCGGCATGGGCTTCGTCATGCTCAGCGCAGACCCGGCCGCCAAAAGCGTCACCGCCAGCGTGCCGCTGCTCGCCAGCCAGACCGCGACCTTGCGCGAAGGATCGGGCTGCGTGCTGGAACCATGGAACGACTGAACTACGAACGGTCAGACGGCCGCGGTCGTGCGTTCGATCCAGCCGCCGCCGATCACCCGGTTCCCGGCATAGATCACTGCCGCCTGTCCCGGCGCCACGCCGTATTCCGGCGCGGCAAAGTGCAGTTCGGCCGTCGCGCCATCACCCAGCGTCCCGTCCAGCCGCACCGGCACCGGCTTCGCCAGCGAACGGACCTTTGCTGTCAGCGGCGCATCTGGGATCGGCCCGATCCGGTTAGTCTCGACAATCCGCGCCGCGCGCACCGCTAGCAGGCGGCGCGGGCCGGCCAGCACCCGGCGGCCCGGCGCATCGATCGCGGTCACGTACAGCGGTTCGCTCTGGCCGCCGATCTCCAGCCCGCGGCGCTGCCCGACGGTGAAGTGGATCACGCCCCGGTGTGTGCCCAGCACCGCGCCGGTTTCGGCATGGACGATCTCGCCGCCCCGCACCCCTTCGGGGCGGATGCTTTCCACCACTTTGGCATAGTCGCCGTCGGGCACGAAGCAGATGTCCTGGCTGTCGGGCTTCGCGGCCACTTTCAGCCCGGCCGCCTCGGCAATCCGGCGCACGTCGCTCTTCGGCATCCCGCCCAGCGGAAAGCGCAGGAAGTCCAGCTGCGCCTCGGTCGTCGCGTAAAGGAAATAGCTCTGGTCGCGCGCCGGATCGAGCGCGCGGTGCAATTCCGGGCCAGCCCCCAACCCGCAATCTGGACCCACCGCCCGCCGCACATAGTGCCCGGTGGCGAGGCAATCCGCGCCCAGTTCGCGGGCCATGGCGAACAGGTCGGTGAACTTGGGCCCCATGTTGCAGCGGATGCACGGGATCGGGGTGCGCCCGGCCAGATAGTCGTCGGCGAACCGCTCGACCACTTCGGCGCGGAAGCTGCTCTCGTGGTCGAACACGTAGTGCGCGATGCCCAGCCGGTCGGCCACCGCGCGCGCATCGCGGATGTCGTCCCCGGCGCAGCACGCGCCTTTCTTTGCCGTTGCGGCGCCGTGGTCGTACAGCTGCAGCGTCACGCCGATCGTCTCGGCCCCGCTGGCGGCGGCCAGCGCGGCCACGACCGAACTGTCCACCCCGCCCGACATCGCCACCACGATCCGCCGGCCGACAAGGCTCCCGGCGGCGGTCGCAGGGAGCTGAAACAGCGCGGGCAAATCCGGGTTCGCGGATAAATTAAGCAGGGAATCCATCAGTTGCCCCATACACGCGACCGGCTGAATCGCCAAAATATGCGGTATTCGGGCGCGTTAACCAACATGACCGGGAGGTAAAGGGCCTCTTTACCGTCCCTTGACCATGGCCGGCGTAAGACCGGCTCATGCAGATGGGCTACGACTTCGAGAATGAACGGCAATCCGCCGGTTCCGGGCCGCGAATCGGAAGATTCGCCGGGCTGTGGCCGGCGCGCGACAAAACATCCGCCGATGGCCTTGCCAGCACGGCTCCGGCCCACCCCGACTGGGCTGGGCTGGGCGCCCGCTTCCTGGCCATTCACGCGTTGCACCGCAGCCTGGCCGCATCCGGCCCGGTCGGGGTGCCGGCGGGCAGCTTCATGCTGGCGGCCGAAGCGGTGCTGGGGGATTGCCGCAGCGCACCGGCCCCCATTAACCCTGTTTATTCGGGCTATGGCAAAGTGACCTCATCCATACACGGTCTTGTCGCTGCATCTCCCACGCCCGGCGATCGAGGACTGCTATGATCGAGAACCAGAAAATCCGCCCCGCGATGGTGATCGGGCCGCTTGGCGAACCGCTCACGCTGGAATCGCTGCCGCCGCCGTCCACCGCGCGGTGGGTCGTGCGCCGCAAGGCTGAAGTCGTCGCGGCCGTCAACGGCGGCCTGCTGACGATCGAAGAGGTTTGCCAGCGTTACAACCTGACGCTCGAGGAATTCGCCTCGTGGCAACGCGCCGTCGATCGTTCGGGCATGCAGGGGCTGCGCGTCACGCGGATCCAGCACTACCGTGATCTCTACGAGCGCCAGCTGAAGTACTGATCGCGGCCGGGTTTCGCACCCTTCGCGCCTGAAAATGCGCCATACACGAACGCGCGAAACTCGCCTGAATGCACAAGCTGGGCCGACTGGCCGGGCCCCATGGGTCCGGCCGGCGCCGGTTTGGGGGGCCGGCGCCCCGGCAGCGCAGTGCTCGGCGCCGATTTCGCGGGCAGATTGCAACACCTGCCCGAACAACGCCGCCGCCCATGTCATTGGTCGAATGCCGGCACCATTTGTCGATTACGCCCGCATTGCAGCGTTGCCAGCGCGGGAACTTCGTGCCTATGACCGGTTTCTTCTGCAACCGGCCCATACTGGCCGTACCCCGCAGCCGGACTTGCTGACGGTGATCTAATGGGGTAATACACCGGGGCGAAGCGCCGGGGGCTGGGCAACTGCTGCGATGAATTACGAATCCAGGATCGAAACCGTGAGTGACGAACTCGCCGGCCCGACCGGAATGGCGAACCCCGTTGATCGCCGGGTTTGGCGCAATCCGTGGGTCATTATCGCTCTTGCCGCGCTGTTGCTGATCGGCTTGTGGTTCATCCTGCACCGTAACGATGTCAGCGATTCCGCCGCCGACAAGGCCGGGCAGGCTGCCACCGTGTCGGTCATCACGCCCGGGCGGGCCACCATTGCCGGCACTATAAACGCCACCGGTATCCTCGCCGCGCGGCGCGAGTTGCCGGTCGGTTCGGTCGGCGAAGGCGGGCAGGTGATCGACGTGCTGGTCGATGCGGGTGACTGGGTTCGCCAGGGCCAGATCCTCGCCGTGGTCGACCGTTCGGTCCAGACCCAGCAACTGGCCAGCCAGTCCGCGCAGATTTCCGTGGCCGATGCCGATGCCCGGCTGGCCCAGGCCAATCTTGATCGCGCGCTGCGGCTGGTCGATCGCGGCTTTGTCTCGAAGGCCGATGTCGATCGCCTGCGCGCCACCCGCGATGCCGCCAATGCCCGCGTCAATGTCGCCCGCGCCACGCTCGGCCAGCTGCGCGCCCAGACGGCACGGCTCAACATCGTTGCCCCGGGCGAAGGCCTCGTGCTCGAACGCCGGGTCGAACGCGGTCAGGTCGTCGGCGGCGGTTCGGGTATATTGTTCCGCATCGCCAAGGGCGGCGAACTGGAACTGCAGGCCAAATTGTCCGAAACCGATCTTGCCGCTGTCGGCCCCGGGGTCAGCGCCGTGGTGACCCCGGTCGGGGCCAGCCGCACCTTCACCGGGCAGATCTGGCAGGTATCGCCGGTGATCGATCCGGTTAACCGCCAAGGCCTCGCGCGGATCGCGCTTGCGTATTCGCCCGAACTGCGCCCGGGCGGATTTGCGAGCGTGGCGATCAGGGCTGGCACAGTGGTCGCGCCCAAGCTGCCGGAATCGGCGATTCTTTCGGATAACCAGGGCAGCTTCGTCTATGTTGTCGGCCAGGACAACAAGGTCCAGCGCCGTGCGGTAAAAACCGGCACTGTCACCGCAGATGGCCTTGCCGTGATCGCGGGGCTGAACGGCAGCGAGCGGATCGTATTACGCGCCGGAGCGTTCCTCCAGCCGGGCGAGACGGTCAATCCCAAACTGGTCAACGCTGGGCCGGTCGCAGCTCCCCAGCAGCCATGACCCAGCCGTGCACCTGGTCATGAATCACCCCGGAAAAGCCCGCGCGCGATGAACTTCCGCAACATTTCGGCCTGGTCGATCCGCAATCCGGTGGTGCCGCTGGTGATTTTCACCGCGCTGATGGTGGTGGGCATCTTCAGCTTCATGCGGATGGAGGTCCAGCAGGACCCGGACATCGAATTCCCGATGGTGATCGTCACGATCACCCAGCCGGGCGCCGCTCCGACCGAGATCGAGACCCAGATCACCCAGCGGATCGAATCCGCGGTGCGCTCGATCGCCGGGGTCCAGTCGATCAGCTCGACCGCGTCGGAAGGCGCCAGCCAGACCATGGTCGAGTTCCAGATCGGCGAAAACATTAACGCCGCCGTCAACGAAGTTAAGAATGCGATCGATCAGGTCCGCGGGGATCTGCCCGACGGAATCCTCGAACCCTCAGTGATCAAGGCCAACACTTCGTCCGATCCGATCGCGTACTTCGCCGTCTCGGCCGAGGACATGACCCTCGAACAGCTGTCGTGGTTCATCGATGATACGGTGGCCAAACGGCTGCTCTCGATCGAGGGTATGGCGCAAGTCACGCGCGGCGGCGGGGTCGACCGCGAGATCCTCGTCACGCTCGATCCGGCGCGGATGCAGGCCGCCGGCGTTACCGCCGCGCAAGTCAATCTCGCGCTGCGCCAGCTCAACACCAACGCGGCGGGCGGGCGCGCCGAAATCGCCGGATCGCGCCAGTCGGTCCGCGTGCTGGGCAATGCCCGCGACGCGTTCCAACTGTCGCAGACCGAAATTTCGCTGCCGGGCGGCCGCACGGTCAAGCTCGCCGATATCGCCACCGTGCGCGACAGCTATGGCGAGATTACCTCGCTCGGCAAGATCAACGGCAAGCCCGTCGTCACCTTCGGGATCACCCGCGCGCGCGGCGCCTCCGACGTCAGCGTCTACGATGCCAGCGTGGAAGCGATGGGCCAGCTGGAAAAGAAGAACCCCGGGATTCACTTTACCCGGCTGTTCACCTCGGTCGATTACACCAAGCAGCAGTACCAAAGCTCGATGGCGGCGATGGTCGAAGGCGCGATCCTCGCGGTGATCGTGGTGTTCTTCTTCCTGCGGGACTGGCGCGCCACGCTTATTTCCGCGATCGCCATCCCGCTTTCGGCGGTGCCGACTTTCTGGTTCATGGACCTGCTCGGCTTCACCCTCAACCAGTTGTCGCTGCTCGCGCTCGGATTGGTCGCGGGCGTGCTGGTAGATGACGCCATTGTCGAGATCGAGAACATCGTGCGCCACATGCGCATGGGCAAGTCCGCGTATCAGGCCTCGATCGACGCGGCGGACGAGATCGGCCTCGCGGTCGTCGCCACCACTTTCTCGATTGTCGCGGTGTTCCTCCCGGTCGGGCTGATGCCTGGGGTTTCTGGCCAGTTCTTCAAGAACTTCGGCCTGACGGTGGTGGTCGCGGTGCTGATGAGCCTGGCTGTCGCGCGGATGATCACGCCGATGGTTGCGGCCTATTTCCTCAAAGCCCACGGCGAGGCCGAACACGCCGGCGGGCGGTGGATGGGCCTCTACCTGCGCGTGCTGCACTGGTCGCTCGATACGGCCACGGCCGCCGCGTGGCGTTCGGCGCACCGCGATGCGCGGGGCGGCGTGCCGCTGGGGCACCGATTGCTGGCCCGCCTGCGCGATCACCGGGTGTGGATGATCGGCGTCGCGGCGGGCGCGCTGGCGCTGACGGTCGGGATGTTCATGGTGCTGCCGGGGCAGTTCTTCCCCGATACCAACGAGGACTTCGCCCAGGTCCGGATTGAAATGGTCCCCGGCACCACGATCGCCCAGACCGAGGTCGTCTCGGCCAACGTCGCGCGCATCCTCCGCGCCCGGCCCGAGGTCGATTCGGTGCTGGAGCGGATCCAGGAAGGCAACGCCCGCAACTTCGTGATTTTGCGCAAGGACCGCGCGATAACCAGCATCGAGTTCGAGCGCGAGATGACCGGCGTGTTCCAGCGCCTTCCCGATGCCCGGGTGACTTTCCAGTCGATGAGCGGCGGCGGTGGTGGCAGTGGCCGCCCGATCTCGATCATGCTGGCCGGGTCGGATCCCGTCGCGCTCGAAGATGCTGCAACCCGGCTGGTCGAACAGATGAAGGGCGTGAAGGAAATCGTCGCGCCGCGCATCAGCGCCGACCTGCGCCGGCCCGAGGTGGTCGTGCGGCCCCGGCTCGATCTGGCCGCCAGCCTCGGGGTCACCACCCAGGCGCTCAGCCAGGCCATCCGTATCGCCACGATCGGCGAGATTGACCAGAACACCGCCAAGTTCTCGCTCGCCAACCGCCAGGTCCCGATCCGCGTGCGCCTGCCCGAATCCGCGCGGCGCGATTTGTCCAATATCGCCAACCTGCCGGTGCCGACCGCCATGGGCGGCACCGTGCCGCTGTCGCGCGTGGCGGATATCTCGTTCGGCTCCGGCCCCACCACCGTCCAGCGCTACAACCAGCAGCGCCGCGTGTTCATCGGCGCCGATCTCGCCCCCGGCGTGGTCAAAAGCGAGGCGTTGACCGCGATCAACGCCTTGTCGGCGATGAAAAACCTGCCTGCGGGCGTGTCCAACACCCCGTTCGGCGAGGATCGCTGGCAGCAGGAAATGATCAACAACGTGATCTTCGCGGTCATGGCCGGGGTTTTGCTGGTGTTCTCGGTGCTGGTCCTGCTGTATCGCCGCTTCATCTCGCCGCTGGTCAACATGAGCTCGCTGTTCCTCGCCCCGCTCGGCGGGCTGCTGCTGCTTGCCTTCGTCGGCCAGCCGATTTCGATGCCGGTGCTGATCGGGATGCTGATGCTGCTCGGCATTGTTGCCAAGAACTCGATCCTGCTGATCGATTTCGCGATCGTGGAAATGGCGGCGGGCGTCGAAAAGTTCGCGGCGATCATCGATGCCGGGCACAAGCGGGCGGTGCCGATCGTGATGACCACCGTGGCGATGACGGCGGGGATGATCCCCACCGCGATCTCGCTCGGCGGTGACGCCGCGTGGCGCGCCCCGATGGGGACCGTGGTGATCGGCGGCCTGATCCTGTCCACCGCGCTCACCCTGCTGATCGTGCCCGCCGCGTTCAGCCTGGCCGATGGCCTTGAAAAGCGCCTCGGCCCGCTATTGCGGAATAAATTCCTCACCTTCCATCCTGATCAGGCCCGGGATGCCGATGGGCCGCCGCGCGGCGATCCGGGCGCCTTGCCGGCGGAGTGACGGCACCGCGCTCATCCCGGCCGGCGTTGGTCCTGCCGCTCCCCGCCGACCGGGCAAAACGCATGCGCCTGATCGCCACCGGCTTGCTGGTGGTGATGGCCAGCCTGTTCCTCGTCGCCCGCCACCTGCGGGCCGGACACCCCGGCTGGGAATGGGTGCTGGCCTTTGCGGAAGCCGCGATGGTCGGCGGGCTGGCCGATTGGTTCGCGGTCACCGCGCTGTTCCGCCATCCGCTCGGCCTGCCGATCCCGCACACCGCGATCATCCCGGAAAACAAGGATCGCATCGCCGATTCGATGGCTGATTTCCTGCGCCACAACTTCCTCACCCCCGAAGTCGTCGCGCGCCGGCTCAGGGCCATGAACCTTGCCGCCTCGGCCGGAGAATTCCTCGCCAATCCGCGCGGCGGGCAATCCCGGTTGCGCGAAGGTGCCGCCGGAATGCTCGGCGATGTGCTGGAATCGCTCGATCCCGATCAACTCGGCGGCATGGTCAAGCAGGGGTTGCGCGGCCAGCTCGAAAAGCTCGATCTGGCGCCGCTGCTGGGCCAGATGTTCACCGCCGCGATTGCCGACAAGCGCCACCTGCCAGTGCTGGAAAGCCTGATCCGCTGGGCCGCGCTGACGCTGGAGGATAACGAGGACCTGATCCGCCGCCTGATCCACGAACGCGCCAACACGGTGCTGCGCTGGACCGGCCTTGATGAACGGCTTGCCAATGGCGTGATTGACGGATTGTACAAGCTGCTCGCGGAAACCATCGTCAATCCGGATCACCCGCTGCGCCGCAAGGTCGAGGAGGGGCTGGACACCCTCGCCCACGATCTGGCGCACGATCCGGCGATGCAGGCGAAAGTCGCCGGGCTGAAGCGCGAACTGCTCGCCAACCCGGCGATGGCCGCATGGCTCGATGCAATGTGGGAACGCCTGCGTGCAGCGGCGCTCCACGCCGTGCGCAACCCCGATGCAGCGCTGGCCACCAGCCTTGGCAGCAGCATCGGCGAAACGCTCGCCGACCTCGGCACCGCGCTCACTACCAACGAACGCCTGCAGGCCCACGTCAACCGCTTCGCCCGCCGCACCCTGGTCGGCATCGCCAGCCGCTACGGCGCACAGATCGTCCGGCTCGTCTCCGAAACGGTCAAGCGCTGGGACGCCTCGACCGTCACCCTGCGGATCGAAGGCGCGGTCGGCCGGGACCTCCAGTTCATCCGCATCAACGGCACGCTGGTCGGCGGACTGGTCGGCGTGGCGATCCACGCGGTGGACGTGCTGGTCTGAGCACCCAAAAAAGCCCCGCCGAAGCGGGGCTTTTTTATCCGCCAGGCCGGAAGCTCAGAGCTTGCCGGTCAGCTCCGGCACCAGCGTGAACAGGTCACCCACCAGGCCCAGGTCGGCGACCTGGAAGATCGGGGCGTCCTCGTCCTTGTTGATGGCGATGATGGTCTTCGAATCCTTCATCCCCGCCAGGTGCTGGATCGCGCCGGAGATGCCGATCGCGATGTAGATTTCCGGGGCGACGATCTTGCCGGTCTGGCCAACCTGATAGTCGTTCGGGACATAGCCCGCATCGACCGCCGCACGGCTGGCGCCGACTGCGGCGCCCAGCTTGTCGGCCAGCGGGAAGATCACCTGCTGGAACGTGGCGGCATCCTTCAGCGCACGGCCGCCCGAGACGATAATCTTGGCGCTGGTCAGTTCGGGGCGCACCAGCTTGGCAATTTCCGAACCGACAAAGCTCGACAGACCTGCATCGCCGGGGCCGGAAACGGCTTCGATCGCGGCCGAGCCGCCGGTCGGGCTGGTCTTGGCGAAAGCGGTGCCGCGCACGGTGATGACCAGCTTGGCATCGCCCGATTCGACCGTGGCGATCGCGTTGCCGGCGTAGATCGGCCGGGTGAAGGTCTTGGGGCCTTCGACCGAGAGGATGTCCGACAGCTGCATCACGTCGAGCAGCGCGGCCACGCGCGGCGCGATGTTCTTGCCGTGGGTGGTGGCGGGCGCAACGAACGCGTCATAATCCGCCATCAGGCCGGCGATCAGCGGCGCGATGTTTTCCGCCAGGGCATGGCCATAAGCGGGGTCATCGGCCATCAGCACGCGTGCCACCCCTTCGATCTGCGCGGCGGCGGCGGCAGCGCCGGCGATCCCGGAACCGGCGACCAGCGCGGTGACTTCACCCAGCTGCGCAGCGGCGGTGACGGCGGCAAGCGTTGCGTCCTTGACCGAGGCGTTGTCGTGTTCGACCCAAACGAGCGTCTTCATCAGGCGACTCCCATTTCCTTGAGTTTGGCGACCAGTGCATCGACGTCAGGCACCTTGATGCCCGCAACGCGGATCGGCGGTTCGGAGACCTTGAGGGTCTTGATCCGGGGGGTGACATCGACACCGTAATCGGCCGGCGTCTTGTTCGCCAGCGGCTTGGACTTGGCCTTCATGATGTTCGGCAGCGACGCATAGCGCGGCTCGTTCAGGCGCAGGTCGGTGGTGATGATCGCGGGCAGCGTGAGGTTGATTGTTTCCAGCCCGCCATCGACTTCGCGGGTCACCGCAACCGAATCGCCCGACACTTCGACCTTGCTGGCGAACGTGCCCTGCGGGCGGCCGAGCAGCGCGGCGACCATCTGGCCGACCTGGTTCGAATCGTCGTCGATCGCCTGCTTGCCGGCGATGATCAGGCCGGGCTGTTCCTCGTCGGCGATGGCCTTGAGGAGCTTGGCGACGGCCAGCGGTTCGACATCGTGTTCAACCAGCACCAGAATCGCGCGATCGGCGCCCATGGCGAGCGCGGTGCGCAGCGTTTCCTGCGCCTTGGCCGGACCGATCGAGGCGACGATCACCTCGGTCGCCACGCCTTTTTCGCGCAGGCGCAAAGCTTCTTCAACCGCGATCTCGTCGAACGGGTTCATGCTCATTTTCACGTTGGCAAGATCAACGCCGGTGCCGTCGGACTTGACCCGCGGCTTCACGTTGTAATCGATCACCCGCTTTACGGGCACGAGGATCTTCATCGTGGACTGCCCTTCTTGTCGTTCGGATCGGCGCCGCTCGCGGGGAAGGTTTCGCGTTTTAGCCGATCGATTAACACGCGCGGGTTCCATTGCGCCCGTTTGCCGGAAGGTCAAGCCCCCGAACGGACAGGGTGCGGCGCGATTCGTCGAATTGCCCGGATTGCTGGCGGCAAAACGCCCCCGCCGTTACCGGCAGGGGCGCTCGTTATCTTGCCAGTCGGCCGATCAGGCCGTCTTCTGGACTTCCGCCACGATCTTTGCCGCCGCGTCGCCCAGGTCGTTGGCGGAAACGATCGCCAGGCCCGAGTTGTTGAGGATGTCCTTGCCCAATTCCACGTTGGTGCCTTCGAGGCGCACGACCAGCGGAACCGACAGGTTCACTTCCTTCGCCGCGGCGACGATGCCCTCGGCGATGATGTCGCACTTCATGATCCCGCCGAAGATGTTGACGAGAATGCCCTTCACCGCCGGGTCGGACAGGATGATCTTGAACGCCGCGGTCACCTTTTCCTTGTTGGCGCCGCCGCCGACGTCAAGGAAGTTGGCCGGGAACATGCCGTTGAGCTTGATGATGTCCATCGTCGCCATCGCCAGGCCGGCACCGTTGACCATGCAGCCGATGTCGCCGTCGAGCTTGATGTAGGCCAGGTCATACTTGCTGGCTTCGATCTCGGCCGGGTCTTCCTCGGTCTCGTCGCGCAGCGCGAACACGTCGGGGTGGCGATACAGCGCGTTCGAATCGAAGCTCATCTTGGTGTCGAGCACCAGCAGCTGGGCGTTCCCCGCAGCATCTGGTTTGGTTTCGACCAGCGGGTTGATCTCGAGCATCTCGCAATCGAGCGCCATGAACGCTTCGTACAGCTGCTTCGACACCACCTGCGCCTGCGTGTTGAGGACACCCGACAGCTTGAGCGCGAAAGCCACCGCGCGGCCGTGGTGCGGCATGAAGCCCCCGGCCGGGTCGATCACGATCGAGGTGATCTTTTCCGGGGTGGAGTGCGCCACTTCCTCGATGTCCATGCCGCCTTCGGTCGACACGATCAGCGCAACCCGGCCGCTGGCGCGATCGACCACCATCGACAGGTAGTATTCCTTGGCGATATCCACGCCGTCGGTGATATACAGGCGGCTAACCTGCTTGCCGGCAGCGCCGGTCTGGATCGTGACGAGCGTGTTGCCGAGCATTTCCTTGGCGAACGCCTCGACTTCGTCGAGCGACTTTGCCAGGCGCACGCCGCCCTTGGCGTCAGCCGGCAGTTCCTTGAACTTGCCCTTGCCGCGGCCGCCCGCATGGATCTGCGCCTTGACCACCCAGAGCGGCCCGGGGAGCTGCCTGGCCGCTGCGACGGCTTCTTCCACGGTCAGCGCGGCAATGCCTGCCGGAATGCCGACACCAAACTTTGCGAGCAGTTCCTTGGCCTGGTATTCGTGGATGTTCATCGCGGTGACCTTTCTGTTGCCCCTCGGGAAGGTTCTTAACCGGACGATTGAAGCACCCGATTTTGCGGTGCCGCATAGGCCATCGCTGGCGGCTTGAAAAGAGCCGGATGCAGGCGCATGGGCGAGGTTCCCGCAATCACCGACCAAAGTCTGAATCCCGCGCCCATGCTCCGCCGCACCCCAGTCTGCACCCATGCTTGATCGCCGCCGCCTGGAAGCGATCGTCCGCGATGCCGGGCGAATCGCGCTCGAACGGTGGCCGGGTAACGGGCACGAGCTGAAGGTGTGGGAAAAATCGCCTGATAACCCGGTGTGCGAGGCCGACCTGCTGGTCGATCGCTATTTGCGGCGCGAACTTACGGCGCTGCTGCCGTCCGCCGGGTGGCTGTCGGAAGAATCGACCGATGCACCGGAACGGCTGGCGGGCGGGCTCATCTGGCTGGTCGATCCGATCGACGGCACGCGCGACTATATCCACGGCCGCGAGGGCTGGTGCGTTTCGGTTGCGCTGATCAGTTCGGGCCGGCCGCTGTTCGGGCTGCTCTGCGCCCCTGCGCGCGGCGAGTTCTGGCATGGCGAAGCCGGGCAGGGTTCATGGCGCAACGGCCGGCAGCTGGTCGCCAGCAGCCGCCGCTCGCTGCCCGGCGCGCGCGTTCCGGCCGACATGCTGGCCTCGGTCGATTCGGATCTGATCCTCGTCCACAAGCCCAATTCGATTGCGCTGCGGATCGCGATGGTCGCCGCCGATCAGGCCGATTTGCTCGCCACGCTGCGCTGGGGCTGGGAATGGGATATCGGCGCCGCCGCATTGATCGCGCGCGAGGCGGGCGCGGCGGTCACCGACGCCTTCGGCGAACCGCTCAACTATAACAAGGCGGATCCGCGCGCGTTCGGCGTGCTGGTCACCGCGCCCGCGATCCACGGCGCGGCGGTGGAGCGGCTGAGCGAACGCGCGATCCGGCTGTCCCGGGCTAACTGAGACCCCGGGGGCCAGCGGGCCCCAGACCCCAATCCGTCTTCCGGCAAAAGACTGCGCCAAAGCCAAGCCATTGGCTGACTTCGCGCCGGAAGACGTTCCGGGGTGCAGGGGCCGCCGGCGCCTGCAATAGATCCCTTAACGCTTACTGCCCGGCGCGAGCCCGCGCGACGTCGTCCTGCGAAACCGGCACGATCTTGATTTCCACGCGGCGGTTCCTGCGGCGACCGTCGTCGGTGGCGTTGTCGGCGACCGGCATGGTTTCACCGTAGCCCTGGCTGCGGATGCGGGCCGGGGCAACGCCCTGCATGTTCAGATAACTGGCCACGGTGCGCGCACGGTTTTCCGACAGGGTCTGGTTATAGGTATCGGACCCGGTCGAATCGGTGTGGCCGTACACGTCGATCAGGCTGTCGGGATATTGCTTGAGGCTGTCGGCGACCGTGTCGAGCGTGGCGCGGAATTCTGGCTTGAGCGAATAGGAGCCGACATCGAAGGTCACGCCTTCGGGCAGGTTGACCATAATCGCCTGGCCGTTGTCGGTCGGGGTCACGTCCACGCCGCTGCCGGCGGTCTGTTCCTTGAGCTGCTTGATCTGCTTGTCCATCGTATAGCCGATCGCGCCGCCGGCGAGGCCGCCGATGCCCGCGCCGATGATCCGGCCGGTACCGCCGCCGATCAACCCGCCCAGCAGCAGGCCGGCCAGCGCGCCGCCGCCTGCGCCGATCGCGGTGCGCGAGACTTTCTTCTCGCCGGTATTGGGATCGGTCACGCAGGCTGACAGCCCCAGCAGCGAAACGGCGCACAAGCTGGAGATAATGACGCGGGATTTTTTCATGGCAGGTACCCTCTGTAGTTTTCCGGCACGACCCGGTGGTCAACACTGGTGATCAAATCTTCTGGGCCGAATGTGAAGCCGCCATGATGATCGCACCATGAACGCAAGTGTTACAAGCAAAGTTCCCGTTTACCAGCTTGTGCCCACCGATTGCCCGCGCGGTTTCCGATCCCCTTCGCCTTTGGCCCGGTTTCTGCTAGCGCGGCGGCGTGACACCGTATCCGTGGCCCGATGCCCTCGTCATTGTGGGGCTGATCCTGCTCAATGGCGTATTCTCGATGTCCGAGATGGCGATTGTCTCGGCGCGTCCGGCGCGCTTGAAGATCGCGGCAGAGCGGGGCTCGGGCGGGGCGCGCAGTGCGCAGGCGCTGGCCGGCGATCCGGGCAAGATGCTGTCCACCGCGCAGATCGGCATCACACTGATCGGGATCATCGCTGGCGCCTATTCCGGCGCCAGTCTCGGCCGGCCGACCGGCGAGCGACTGGAGGCATGGGGCGTGCCCACGCGCTATGCCGACGATGCCGGGTTCGCGCTGGTCATCGCGCTGACCACGTTCGCCAGCCTGGTCGTCGGCGAACTCGTGCCCAAACGGGTCGCGCTGCGTCTGGCCGAACCGATCGCGATTGTTGTCGCGCGGCCGATGGTGGTGCTGTCGCGCGCCGCTGCGCCGCTGGTCTGGCTGCTCGATCGTTCGTCCACCCTGCTCATCCGCCTGATCGGCCTGCAATCGGCCACCGAACAGAAAGTGACCGAGGAGGAACTTCACATGCTCTTCGCCGAAGCGACCCGCTCCGGCGTGATCGAGGAAGACGAACGCGCGATCATGACCGGGATCATGCGGCTGGCCGATCGCCCGGTGCGCGAACTGATGACCCCGCGCACCGTGCTCGATACCATCGATCGCCGCGCAACCGAGGTCGACGTGCGGGCGCTGCTCAAGGGTTCGCCTCACTCGCTGTGGCCGGTAACCGATGGTGGGCCGGACAAGATCGTCGGCGTGGTCAAGGCCAAGGACGTGCTCGCGGTGCTGCTCGGCGGTAAGCGGCTGCAGATCGCCCGCCTGATGAAAAAGGCCGAAATCGTCCCCGACCAGCTCGATGCGATGGACGCGCTGCGCATCCTGCAGGGCTCCGAAGTGTCGATGGCTATCGTCCATGACGAATACGGCCATCTCGAAGGCGTGGTCACCCCGGCTGATCTGCTGGCGGCGATCGTCGGCAATTTCGCCTCGCACCAGGATGCGGGCGATCAGCCGATGGTGGTCGTGCGCGAAGATGGTTCGCTGCTGGTCTCGGGCGCGCTGCCGGCCGATGCCATGGCCGCCCGGCTGCACATCGAACTGCCCGGCGATCGCGATTATGCGACCGCTGCCGGCTATGTCCTGTCGGTGATGAAACGGCTTCCGGTCGAAGGCGAGTATTTCCACGCTTCCGGCTGGCGGATCGAGATCGTCGACATGGACGGCCGCAAGATCGACAAGCTGCTGGTCAGCCGGGCAGAGCCTGCCGCCACCTGAACCACCCCCCCATCCTGCCCCCTCGATGGGGGAAGGGGAGCGCGATTACCGCCCCAGCAAATTCCGCGCCTGTCCGGCCAGTTGCGCCAGCATCGCCGCACTGGTCCACGCCGCGGCCCGCGCGCGGGTCAGCAGCGCGGCGAACTGGCGGATCGCCGGGTCCTGCGCGGCGGCCCACTGTTCCACTGCCTTGGCCGGGTCGGAGCCCTTGCGTCCGGCCACGCGGCGCAGGAAATCGAGGCGCATCTGCTGGAAATCGCGCGCAAGGCCGGCCACCAGCAGCCGCTCCCACGGGTCGGACGGGGCCATCCGCGCGGCGCAGGTCTGCGCCCAGTCCAGCCCGATTCTGCTGCCAAGGTCGATGAAGGCGCGGGTCAGGTCTGCCGCCGGCACCCCGCTGTCGCGCGCCAGCCGCGCCAGGCCGACCGCGCCGTCCATCTCGAACAAGTGCGCGACTTGTGCGGCAAGATCAGCCGGCGCGCCCGCCCCGACCAGGTCGGCGCAGATCCGGGCCGAAGCCGCGCGCGCCTCGCCCGCCAGCAACGCGCCTGCCGCCTGCGACAGTTCGGCAATTGTGCCGGCCAGATCGGCAACGATCTTGCCCGCAGGCATTGTCCCGGCCCCCGCGCGCAGCAGATCGGCCATCTGGGCGCGGGTCGCGGTCGCCGCGCGCTCGAACAGCGCGATCCGCGCGTGTTCGAGCATCGGCGCGGTTTCGGCTGCCTGCCACAGCGCATCCAGCCCGAACAACTGCTCGGCCGCGAAGAACGCGGCGACGACTTGCGCCACGCTCGCGCCTTCTTCTTCGGCCAGTTCGAACGGATGGACCGGGCCAAGCCGGTTGATGATCCGGTTGGCCAGCCGCGTCGCCACGATTTCGCGGCGCAGGCGATGCTCCAGGATGTCGCGCTTGAACTTGCCGCGCA
>JANLUV010000535.1:0-11009 GCA_031363685.1 Alphaproteobacteria bacterium
TCGTGCAGAACTACCAGGCTGACAAGAAGGGTGCACGCGCGGCGGACAGCCTGCTCAACCTGGCCGAAGCGATGCGCCAGCTGAAGGACACCAGCCGTGCCTGTATCGCACTGGCGGAGTTCGGCGAGGTCTATTGGAAGGAAGCGGCCGGACGGCTGAAGGCGCAGTACGGTGCGACCAAGTCCGCGGTTAAGTGCGATTGACCTCGACCCGGACCTGACCGGGCGCTTTGCCGCCAGCCTTGGCGGCTTGTGGCCGGCCGCCGCGCGGGAGCATGATGGCAAGCTGGCGGTCGCGGTGTCGGGCGGGCCAGACAGTCTGGCGCTGCTGGTGCTGGCGGCGGCGACCTTGCCGGGGCGGGTCGAGGCGGCAACCGTCGATCACTGCTTGCGCCCGGAAAGCGCCGATGAAGCGGCGATGGTCGGCGCCGCCTGCGCCGCGCTGGGCGTGCCGCACGAAACGTTGGCGGTAACCGTGGCCGAGGGCAACTTGCAGGCAGAGGCCCGGACGGCGCGCTATGCCGCGCTGGCGGGATGGATGGAGCGGCGCGGGCTGGCGGCGCTCGCCACCGCGCATCATGCCGATGACCAGGCCGAAACCCTGCTGCTGCGGCTCAACCGCGCGAGCGGGGTGGCGGGCCTTGCCGGGGTGCGCGCGGCGGGGCAAGTGCCGGGAACCGCGCTGCCGCTGCTGCGCCCGCTGCTCGATTGGCGGCGCGCCGAACTGGCGCGCGTCGTGGCGGCGGCGGGGCTGGTGGCGGTGCAGGACCCGAGCAACGCCGACCCCCGGTTCGACCGGGCCCGCATCCGCACCGCGCTGGCTGGGGCCGACTGGCTGGACGTGGCCGCGATCGCGCAGAGCGCGGCGCATCTGGCCGAGGCCGACGCCGCGCTGGGCTGGGCCACCGCGCGTGAATGGGCCGAAGGGGTGAAGCCCGGCTCGCTCGGCAGCTACACCTACCGGCCAAGCGCGCCGCGCGCGGTCGCGCTCCGCGTCATCGCGCTGCTGGTGACGAAGCTGGACGAGGCGGAACCGCGCGGCAGTGCGGTAGCGCGGCTGTTTGATGCGCTGGTGGCGGGGCAGCCCGGTTCGATCGGCGCGCTGGTCGCGCGGCCGACGGCGGACGGATGGAGCTTCATGAAGGCGCCGGTGCGGCGCGCACCGGGGGCTGCTTAACTGGTCAGAGAAGCCCCGACGCCAAGCATCTTGCCGCGCGTGATATAGACCGGCGTGCCAAGTTTGGTGATGCCAAACAGCTTCTTCGCGAACGGGATGGGCACGCCGACGCAGCCGTGGCTGGCATAGCCGTTCTGGACGGTGGTGCCGTGGATGCTCACGCCGTCGTTGGTCAGGCGCATCATGTAGGGCATCGGCGCGGCCTCGTAGATGGTCGAGTGGTGGTCGGCGTCCTTCTCGGTGATCGGAAACAGCCCGGTCGGCGTGGGCTTTTCCTGCGTGCCGAGCAGCACGGCGGTGGCCGCGATTTCATAGCCGTCGCGGAACACCGACAGCACCCGGGCATCGAGATCGACGGTAATGACCAGCGGCCCGGCGGGCACGCCCGCTTCGTCCCAATGCCAATCGCCATAGCGGATCGGGCCATCGATCGGGAGGACGCGCTTGATGACGACGCCCGAATTGGTGGCAGCGGGTGCTGCGGATGGCAGGGGGGCAGCCGACGGGAGTGCCGACGTGGCTGCTGCGGCCGGCGACGGGCCAGGTCCTGCTACAGCGGATTGCGGCCGGCTTCCGGCAAGCAGGGTCGCCCCGACCACGCCGAGCCCGGCTACTACAGCTACCAGTCCGATCCAGCCACGGGTTCTCAATTGCATCGCTCGCCTCTTCAGGTCAGGATGTCTTGTCGCCCATGCCGGGGCAAAGTGCCAGTGCCCTGCGCGCGGCGTCCCGGGGCGGGACTGAGGCAGGGCAATTGCTTAAGCGGTTGCACATGCGGTCTATTTCGCGTTCCGCTGATGTAGCTGGCCGTTGGTGACCCGTCAGCCCGGCAGCGCGGCGCGGCTGGCGAACAGCCAGCGCCATTCGCCTTCGATCACCGATTCGGCTTCGCCCCGGACGATCTTGTAGTCGAACGTCACCTTGCCCTGTGGCTTGACCGCGTGCGGGCGCACTTCGCTCACCGTCAGCACCAGCCGGATCGTATCGCCGAACAGGACCGGCGCCTTGTAGCGGATGGTCTGTTCGATGATCGCAAGGCCCGTGCCGGCGGACAGGCCAAGTCGCTCCATCAGGCCGGAAGCGATGCCGATGGTGGCCAGTCCCGGCGGGAATGCGCCGCCGAACAAGCCGTGCTTCGCCGCATAGTCATAGTCGACGTGCATCGGGTTCATGTCACCGCTGTACATCGCCCAGAACAGCCCGTCGGCCGGGGTGACTGTGCGGCCCTGCGTGACGATTTGCTCACCCACGGTGAAGTCTTCGAGAAAGCGGGCCGCCGGCCCGATATAGCGTTGCTGGTCGGTCAAGTTCAGGCCTGCCTCTCGCGGCTGTCCCGTCGCGCGGTGCAGCGGAATTCGGCGCGATGGTAACCGACCTGGCGGCGGACGGCCAGAGGCGCGGTGAAGTGCGCTGTTGGCGTGGTCAAAGCGGTCGGGAATGGCATGCGCGGCGGGACGCTAACTTGATCATCAGATCAGCCAATGATAACCCCGATCCGATACGGCGGGCATTCGATCCGCGATCATGGAGAGGCCTGACGATGCTGCAATCGCTGCGCGAATCCGGTCGGCCTGACTTTGCGGCGGGTCTGGATCATTGCCCGGTGCCATTGGCGCCCTACCGCGATCCGGCCTTCTTCGAGCAGGAGAAAGCGCAAGTGTTCGCGCGGGCGTGGCTGCTGCTGGGGCGGATCGAAGAACTGCCGGAGCCGGGATGCTACGTAGTCAAGGCGCTGCCCACTTTCGGCTCGTCGGTGATCCTGACGCACGGCAAGGGCGGCGCGATCCGCGCGTTTCACAATTCCTGTTCGCACCGGGGCAGCGAAGTCCTGCCCGAGGGCGCGGGCAAGCAGTCGCGCTTCGTGTGCCCCTATCACAACTGGACCTACACGCCCGACGGCGCGCTGATCGGGGTGCCGGACGAGGCGGATTTTGCGGGGCTCGACAAGCAGACCTGCGGGCTGAAACCGGTCGCGTGCGATACATGGGACGGCTGGGTGTTCATCAACCTCCAGCGCGAGCCGGATGTGGGGCTGGCCGAATTCCTCGGGCCGATGGCGGAACATCTGGGCGGGCTGAGCTATCCTTCGGCTGCGACGCCGCTGGTGTTTCGTGCCACGCTGGACGCCAACTGGAAGGTGGTGGCCGATGCGTTCATCGAGACCTACCACATCCCGTTCATTCACCCGCGCACGATCGGCGATACATTCGCCTCCAGCGCCAATCCCTTCGCGCGGTTGCTCGATTTTACCGCTTTGGGCGCACACCGGGCGGTGTCGATGTATGGCAACCCGGATTTCCAGCTAGGGCCGGATAACAAGGTTGAGCGGACTGCCTATGCCGGGGTGGCGACAGATAGCGTGATCGCCGCCGCCGCATCGGAAGGGCTGACCGCATTTCTCGAGCACCCGGCAGTTAATCCGACCGGGTCGCATAGTTGGTCGATGGACGTGAAGAACGTGTTCCCGCACGTCCACATCGATTGCGGGCCGGGGGGCTTCTGGATTCACCATTTCTGGCCGATGTCCGCCACGACCTGCGAATACGAGGTGAAGTTCTACGTCGCCCCGGCCACCACCGTGCGCGAACGGTTCCAGCAGGAAATGTATGTCGGCCGCGTACACGAGATCATTCTCGAGGACCTTGCCAACGTGGCGCGCACCCAGCGCGGGATCAATTCTGGCGGCCAGCAGGTGATGCAGCTGAAGGACAGCGAGGCAGGCATCCGCCACCATCTGGCGCAGCTCCTTAAATGGGTCGATGCCCCAAGCATGCGCGAGGCGCTGTCGTGAGCGGGTTGCCCGCCGGGTTCGTCGATCTGGAAAGGTTCGTCGCGGTGTGGGCGCAGCCGACCGTGGCGGGCCGGATCGCCGCTCGGTGCAACGCGCCGATGGCCGAGATCCGCGCGTTCTACGATGCCGCCCAGCCGCGGCTCGATGCGATGCTAACGCATCTTGACGGTGCGACGCTGGACGCGATGGCGCCGCACGATGCGCGGCTGATGCAATTGGCGCTGGCACTGGTCCAGGCGGCAGTCGCGGTCGAGATCAATGGCGCGCCGGTGCGGCAGGGCACGCCGTGGCCCAACAGCATCCGCGTGATCGCCGGGCCGGTGCCGTTCGGATGACGGGGCACGGCCACAAGGGAGCAGCCGACCGATGACTGCGTTGACAGGCAAGACCGCGATGGTGACCGGCGCCGGGTCCGGGATCAGCCGGGCGACCGCGCACTTGTTCGCCCGGTGCGGGGCGGCGGTTCGATCATCAACACTTCGTCGATGTACGGCGTCGGCGCGTTCAACGTGATGCCCACTTATGCCGCCGCGCGCCACTTTTTCGCCCAATGAAATCCAAACCAGAGGATACCCCTATGACCATTGAAGCAAACAAGGCCCTGATCACTAAGTTTGCGGGGGCGCTGGACGCGCGCGACGTGCAGACGGTGCTGAGCTGCATCCACGAGGACGGCGTGTGGTCGGTCCCTTTCCGGGAGGACAAGTTCCCGTTCGCCGGCCAAAAGGACAAGCGGGCGTTCGCAGAGCTGATTGCTGGTTCATTCGCGGGCTTCAGCCAGTTTTCATTCAAGGTCACGGCAATGACCGCCGAGGACGACCGGGTGTCGATCGAGGCGAAGTCATCAGGCGTTGGACCGGGCCGAGCGACCTACAACAACGTTTATACCATGAATTTCCGGATCGAGGACGGTCTGATCATCGAAGCGCGCGAATACTTCGATCCGTTCGAGGTGCTGGCTTATGTAGAGCAGTGTTCGTAGCTCGGCTACGCCTCGCCTACCCGTGCGCGCCGAATTCGTTGGCGATGGCGGTGGTGATGCGTCGGCTGAGTTGATAGGCCCGCTCGATCCGGTCGATGTAATCGCGCTGGATCACAGCATAGCCGGTCGCTCCGCTGTCCGGGTAGTCGCTCGGCTCGTCGACCGAGAAATCGCCGACTTCGGGGAAGCTGGTCGGGAAGGCGCGGCGCAGCTGCTTCAGCGCATCGTCGATCCGCAGGGTGAACACCATCTCCAGCACGTCCTCACGCGCGATGTCATTGGCGCGGCTGAACGCCGGAACCATGACCGCGCGCAGGAACATATGCTGGAACAATGCGAGGCGGATCGCCTGAAGCACACCCATTGAACGGCGCATCCGCTCACGATCGGGCAGCGGGGCATCGTCAGGGATCAGGTCGAGCAAACGGTGCAGCTTCATCGCATCGACCCGCAGCCGCGAGGCAAGGCGGCGGAATACCCCGGTGCGATCATCGGTGGTGAGGTATTCGGCCAGCGCCAGGCAGGCCCCGGAAATGTGCTGTTCGTCGCCGCGATAGGGGCGGCTGGCCCAGTAGGCCGAATTGAACAGTTCGCCGTGGGCGGCAACGGTCTTGATCGAGGCGAGCGCGTTGGCCGCGCGGACCAGCCGGACCATCTGCCGCCCGCGTGGGCTTTCGGCCAGCAGGGCGGCGATTTCCTCGACATTGCCATCGGCCGCCGTGCCGAACCCGGCGATCACGTTGACCGGATAGCCCAGTTGCTGGAGGATCGCATTGTGCGGGATCGCGCGGATCTGGCGCAGGCTCATCTGCCGGTCTGCCGCAAGGTCTGACTGGCGGCGGGCCTTGCGGCTGCCGGTGTCGTTGAGCATGCCGAGCCCGAACGCGGTGACCGCGCGTGAATACGTCGCGCTGGCAAGGTGATCCTGCTGGATGCGGCGGATCGCGCGGTAGAAATCGAGGCTGAGGTCGGTGCGGCGATAGAACGGATCAGCGGGCGCGGCCGGATCGGCATCGCCGGGGGCCTGTTCGGCGAACCGGACCAACGTGGCGAGTGCGAGTTCGGGGGAGCCGAACCATAGATAGCCGTCGCCGCCCTGAAAGCTGACTTCGGGCTCCAGCCGGATGCCGGCGCGGGCATAGCGGCGGCGCGCCCACGGGGCCATCTGCCAATCGGTCCGGTCGGCCATCGAAGTCGGGTGGCAGCCGCGCCCCATCGATTCGCCGCCGGTGTTGAAGATCAGCGCCGAAACGCCGTTGAGGCCATTGGCGGCCATCGCTTCGGCCAGCCGGCCGTGGAGCCGCTCGATCGCCAACGCCGCCGGGATCTGCCCGACGAACCGGCCCGCATCGGAAAAGCCGCACTGGATCGCAACCCGGCCGCGCAGCTTGGCATATTCGCGGTAGGCTTCTTCCGCCAGCAGCGCATCGAGGAACCGGCCGCCATGTTCCAGCGCGCGCTCGGTTTCGAACAGCGGCGAAACATCGACCTTGTCGGCAATGCCGAACAGCCGGGCGAAGTACAGCGCAGCCAGCATGGTGGTGGGCTGTTCGCATTCCGCCACCAGCATGCGGATCGGGGTATCGGCATCGATGTGGTGCAGGATCTGCGCCATTGCGAGGAACTGGCGGACGGCGGTGCTGTTCTCGATCGCCAGCGCGGCGAAATTGGTGTGCAGTGGCTTAACCTCGGCCAGCATCTCGCGCATCCGCACCAGCGCGGCCTGGCTGGCAAGATCAAGCTTGCCATCGGGGTCGATCCGGCGGCGGATCGCGTTCTGCAGCTGCGACGAGTTCACCCGGAAGTGAATCCAGCCCATGCCAAGCCCATCGGCGCGCATCGCGGCGGCGGCGATCAGCAGCGTGCGGGCGATATCATCGTCGGTATGCTTGGCCTCGGCTTCAAGCTCGCTGATGATCGGGCTGAGGCTGGTCAGCTTGTCCGGGTGCGCGGCGGTCAGCGCGTTGGCCGCTTCGGACAGCGCGGCTGGGTCCGACAGGTCAGTGGCGAACAGGGCCGCCATCTCGGCCGCGCGGGCGGCGGCGCGGGCAAGACGCGCGGAAATTTCGGGCGCGGCACTGGCCACGTCGGCGGCATAGGCGCCCAGCCGCTCGGCCTTTTCGGCCAGGCGATAGCGGACCGAGGTGTGCCAGCCGATATCGGTCCGCCCGTCCATGTCATAGCCGACCCAGGTGGCGAAGCGGAACGGCACCGGGCGCACTTCGCGCCACCGCTTGGGCCATTTTGCGCGCGCTGCATCAAGCACTTCGCCGACGATGCGGCCCCGTGCAGCCTGCGCGCGGGCAAGCGTCTTCATCGCTTCGTCATGCTCGTAATCGAGCGTGATCGGGTCGCGCGCGTGGGGGGCGACGCAGACGGTGTTCGCGCCGATCTCCCCGCTGGACGCAGCGGCGGTGACGGCGGCCGATTGCGCGCGCGAGAGCAGGAAGGTCGGGTGCGCGGTGAACACGACGTGGAGGAACGGGCGCTGCCAGCGGCCGGTAAATTCGGAGAAATCGCCGGTGTCGGACAACCGCTCGCACAGCGCCCTGATCGCCGCATCGTTGGCGGCCGGTTCGATCGGCGCCAACATCCGGACCAGCCGCGAGGCACGGGTCTGCAGGCTTTCGCATTCCAGTTCGGCAACAAGACTGTCGAGCATGTCGAGCGTGACATCGCCGTTTTCAAGCCCGCGCGACAGTTCAAGGCCAACCTGGAAGACTGGGTTGAACAGCGGCGTTTCCGCCGAGCGATTGTGCAGTTCCTGCAGGCGTTGTTCGAGCGTCTGGACTGTAATGGCAGCGGTCATGCGTTCGCGTCCTTCGTCGTTTACGCCGTGCCGCCCTCTCCCAAGAGCGTTTTGCGGGGCAGTCTAGCAGCGGATATTCACCCCGCTAGTTTTTTGGGCCTAGAGCGGCGGCGGCGTGCGCGGCGGCTTCGATCTTTGCCGCGTCCGGCGCGCCCTTGGGCACCATCCAGCTGCCGCCGAGGCACAGCACTGCCTCCAGCGCCAGCCAGTCGGGCGCGGTGGCGGGGATGATTCCGCCGGTCGGGCAGAACCGGGCCATGGGAAACGGCGCGGCCAGCGCCTTCAGCGCCGGAATCCCGCCCGACGTTTCGGCCGGGAAGAACTTGAAGCGGGTGAGGCCAAGGTCCAGCCCGAGCATGATGTCGGCCGCGTTGGCGGTGCCGGGGAGGAAGGGAATACCGCTTTCCACCGCCGCCCGGCCCAGCGCCGGGGTGAGGCCGGGGGAGACGATGAATTCGCTGCCGGCAGCCAGCGCCTGGTCCAGATCGGCGGGGTTCAGCACGGTGCCCGCGCCGACGATCGCGCCGGGCACCTGCTTCATCGCGCGGATCACATCCAGCGCGGCGGCGGTGCGCAGGGTGACTTCGAGGACGCGCAGGCCCCCCGCCACCAGCGCCTGCGCGATCGGCACGGCATGGGCCACATCCTCGATCACCAGCACCGGGATGACGGGGGCGGTGCGCATAATCGCTTCGATATCGCTCATGCGAGGTGCTCCTTGGCAAAGGCGGCTGCGGCGCCGAACAGGCCGGGCTGGGGATGGGTGATCAGTTTGACCGGCAGCGCGGCCATCAGCCCCTCGAACCGGCCCTTGGCGCGGAACCGCGCGGCAAAGCCTGATTGTTCGAGCGCGGCGCGGATGCGCAGGCCAAGCCCCCCGGCGATGACCACGCCCGCCGCGCCCTGCGCCAGCGCCAGATCGCCCGCAACCGCGCCCAGCGAAAGGCAGATCCGGTCCACTGCGGCAGCGGCGAGGCGGTCCTCGCCCGAGGTACCCAGCTGCCACAGGGTCTTGTCGTCCAACTTGCGGATCGGCCTGTTTTCGATCGCGGCTAGAACTGCGTGGATTTCGACGATGCCCGGGCCGGATACCACCCGCTCCACCGACACGCGGTGATAGCGGCGGCGCAGGAGCGCCAGGATCTGGTCCTCGATCTGGTCGAGCGGGGCATAATCGATATGGCCGCCTTCGGTCGCCTGCACGCGGTAGTCCCCCCCCTCGTTCATTGGCCGTCCATCGCGCCAGACGTGCGCGACGCCCAGTCCCGTGCCGGGGCCGACGACAGTAAGCGTACCTTCCGCCGGGAGCGGTTCGTCCGGCCCGCACAGATGCGCGAAATCGCCCGGCGCGGCGCGGGCAACGGCATGGCCGACCGCGCCGAAATCGTTGACCACGGTGTAGCGATCGGCGCCCAGCTTTTCGGGGATCAGCGCCGGACGGATGATCCACGGGTTGTTGGTAAAGCGGATCACGTCGCCACCCACAGGGCCAGCGATGGCGATGGCCGCAGCCGGGGGCAGCGCGCGGCCCGAATGGCGGGCGAACTCCTCCCACGCGGTCTGGAATGACGCGTGGTCCTTCGTGTGCAGCGTGACCGGCGCGTCCAGCGTGATCGCGCCATCGGCGGCGATTCTGGCCAGCGCGAAGCGGGCATGGGTGCCGCCGATATCGATCGCGACCAGTTCGGTCATCGGCTTAGCGTCCGCCCGTCACAGGCCAGCCGCCGCGAGCATGGCGGAGCCGCCTTGTTCGGCCCCGTCGGCGCCGACGCGGAACATCGCGAACAGTTCGCGGCCCATGCCCTCGCCCGACTGCGGCGGCGTCGCCGGAACGCGGCCGGTCAGGTCGGCCAGCAATTCAAGGCTGCCGGTTTCGGCGCAGAGCCGGATCACGTCGCCATCCTGCACATAGCCGAGCATCCCGCCGCGCAGCGCCTCGGGCGTGACGTGGATCGCGGCGGGGACTTTGCCCGAGGCGCCGGACATGCGCCCGTCCGTGACCAGCGCGACCTTGAAGCCCCGGTCCTGCAGCACGCCCAGCGGCGGGGTCAGCTTGTGCAGTTCGGGCATGCCGTTGGCGCGCGGGCCCTGAAAGCGGACGACCACAATCACATCACGGTCCAGTTCGCCGGCCTTGAACGCGTCGTTCACTGCTACCTGCGTATCGAATACGCGGGCCGGGGCCTCGATCGTCCAGCGTTCGCGGTCGACCGCGCTGGTCTTGAAGGTGGCGCGGCCAAGGTTGCCCTGCACCAGCCGCATCCCGCCGTCGGGCAGGAACGGTGCGGTGTGGGGGCGCAGCATGGTATCGTCACCCGGCGCTTCGGGCAGCGGCAGCCAGCCGAGCGCGCCATCGGCCAGCACCGGTTCCTGCGCATAAGTGGCCATCCCGTCCGGCGCGATGGTCAGGATGTCGGCGTGGATCAGCCCGGCGCGGAGCAGTTCGCGGATGATGAAGCCAATCCCGCCCGAGGCGTGGAACAGGTTCACGTCGCCCGATCCGTTGGGATAGATCCGCGCCAGCAGCGGGACCACGGCGGACAGTTCGTCCAGATCCTGCCAGTCGATCTTGATGCCCGCCGCGCGGGCGATGGCGGGAATGTGGATCGCGTGGTTGGTCGATCCGCCGGTGGCGAGCAGGCCGACCGCCGCGTTCACGATCGCCTTTTCATCGACCACGTGGCTCATCGGGCGATAATCCGCACTGTCCTTGCCGATTTCGGCCAGCCGGTGAACGGCGGCGAGGGTCAGGGCCGAGCGCAGCGGGGTGTTCGGCGGCACAAAGGCTGCGCCCGGCATGTGCAGGCCCATCAGTTCCATCATCATCTGGTTGGAATTGGCGGTGCCGTAAAACGTGCAGGTGCCGGGCGAATGGTACGACTTGCTTTCGCTGTCGAGCAGGTCGGCGCGGGTCGCCTTGCCCTCGGCGTAAAGCTGGCGAACCTTCTGCTTTTCCTTGTTGCCGATCCCGGTCGGCATCGGGCCGGACGGCACGAAGATCGCCGGCAGGAACCCGAACCGCAGCGCGCCGATGAGCAGCCCCGGCACGATCTTGTCACAGATGCCGAGCAGCGCGACGCCGTCGAACATCGCGTGGGACAGCGCGACCGCAGTGGACAGCGCAATCGTGTCGCGGCTGAACAGCGACAGTTCCATGCCGTCCTGACCCTGCGTCACCCCGTCGCACATCGCGGGGACGCCGCCCGCGACTTGCGCGGTGGCGCCGACTTCGCGGGCGTAAAGCTTCATCG
>JANLUV010000001.1:0-1550 GCA_031363685.1 Alphaproteobacteria bacterium
GAATGCCTGCTGGAAGCGCACGAGGTTGACTGCTTCCTGATCGAGATCGACCCCGGCCTGCGCGGCCAGATTGACCTTGGCGGCATCGGCAATGGTCTTGAGCGCGCTCGACGTGACCATGCGGCCCGCCACTGTGCCCGAGATGTCAAACAGCAGCCCGTCCATCGCCGCAGTCGGATCGCTGACCGACAGCGCGGCGCGCAAGGCGTTGAGGTTGGCCGGATCGCGGCTGTTGATGCCGGCACCGGCCGGCGCAGTGGCGATGCCGTCCGCATTGGTCAGCGCCAGCGTTATCGTCGCGGCGTCGGTACCGGAAAACAGCGGCTGGCCGGGGTTGCCATCCAGCCCGACCCCGCTGGCCTGTGCGGTGTTCGCCGCCGCCATCATGCTGGCTGCGATCACGTCAAGCTTGGTGTGGACATCGGCCAGCTTGATCAGCGCCTGGGCCCTGCCCGCCAGCGAGCCGCCCGCCGGGGCAACGGCCACGCCGTCCACGTCGAAGGAAATTGTGCCCGCAGCAGCGGTCGGTGTCGCGGTGGCGGTGGTGACGGTGGTCATCCCGAAGGTGTGCGCGGTGCCGCCTTGCACCAGCACCGGTCCGCCGGTGCCGCCAAGCCGCACATCGACGGTGGAATCGGCGTTGATGGTGGCCGAAACATCGACGTAGGCGCTCAGCTGACGCATCAGGTTGTCGCGCTGGTCGAGCAGCGAGGTCTGGTCGCTGGTCGAATCCGCCGCACGCGCCAGCCGCAGGTTCACCCGCGCCAGTTCCTGCGCCAGCGTGTTGACCTGGGTCACCCCGTCGCTGGCCTCGAAGCGCAGGCCGGTGCCAGCGGAATCGAGCGCGTTGGACGCGATGTTGAAGGTGCCCGCCATGGTACGGGCATCCTCGATCACGTTGGCGCGCAGCGAACTGGAGGTCGGATCGCCGACCAGTTGCTGGAGCGAGCCTTCGAACTTGACCATCGCGGCATAGACGCCGGACTGCTCGATCGCCGCTTCGGTGTTCTGCAGGCCGGTCACTTCGGCAGCGGCCCGGGCCGCGTCGGCGCCGGTGCGCCGCACTTCGGACTGGCGGAACAGGTCGGCATTGCGGACCACCCGGTCAAGCCGCACGCCCGACAGCGAAATGTCGCCGATAGTGTTGTAGCCACCGGACGAGGATACTTCCTGCAGCCGGGTACTGCGCCGGACATAGCCTTCGGTCGACGCGTTGGCGATGTTCTGCGCCGTGACGTCAAGCGCGATCCGCGCCGCCTTGGTGCCGCTGGCGCCGATCGAAAGAAGGTCAGATGACATGGCTTATATCCTCCGGTCCGGCGAGCGCGCGGGGCCTTCGCCCACTTGCGCCGCCAGTTGCCGCTCGATCGCGCTGGCCAGCCCGAACGCGCCGCGCTCCGCCGCGATCTGGGCGAAGCGTTCGTCCTGCATGGAATTGAACGTGTCCATTGCCTGCCCGCCGAACAGGTTGTCGTCGCCCGCCGGTTTGGCAGCGCGCGCGGCGGCCAGCATCTGGCGCACGAAGATCGCCTCGAACTGCTTCGCAGCAG
>JANLUV010000054.1:0-2856 GCA_031363685.1 Alphaproteobacteria bacterium
CACGCTGGGGGTGGCGGCGGCCAGTTGTTCAATAATCGACGGGGCCGCGACCACTACTTCGCGCGTGGGAGTGCGCCCCGAAATGGGGGCCAGCGCGCGGTTCAGGTCGTTGATCCAGTCGAGGTTGCTGCGCAGCTTGACGATCTGCTGCGAGGCGCGGGTGACCATCGCCGGCACGTCATCGACCAGCGCCAGTGCCGGCTGGAGGATCAGGGCGGTCGCCAGCACGACCAGCGCGATGAAGAACAGCACCGCCAGCATCGAGGCGGCAACGTTGGGCAGGCCGATCCGGGTCAGCTGATCGGCCAGCGGCGACAGCACGATCGAGAGAATCAGCGCGGTGGCCAGCGGCAGGAACACCACCGACCCGATCGACAGCACGAACGGCAGCGCCAGAAACAGCCCGATCCCGAGCAGCATGACCAGCGCCGAAATCAGCCGCAGTTCCTGCGCGGCGAACACGGCGCGCTGATCCACGGGCGCGGGGGGAACCGGGTTCGGAAGCGGGTTTTCTGAGGTCATGGCGGGGCCGACTGTATGGGCTGGCACCGGAGGATCAAGCAGCTTCGGCGGATCGAAGGGTTTGCGGGACAAAGTGGAGCGGGACCGCGCGCGGCAGGGCTCACGCGGCTTGGGCCGCCTTCACTTCAGTGTGCCGCCGTTCGACACGTGATCGAGGTCGTTCATGATCGCACTGTGCGCGGCGAGTTCGGCGCCCTTGCTGCGCTTGGGCATATCGCCCGCTTCGATCATCCGCGACAGCGCGGCGCGGGCGCGGCCGACGCGGCTTTTGATCGTGCCGACGGCGCAGCCGCAGATGCCGGCCGCTTCCTCGTAACTGAACCCGCCTGCGCCGACCAGCAACAGCGCTTCGCGGCGTTCGGGCGGGAGGGTAAGGAGGGCACGGTGCATGTCGGACAGGTGCAGCGGACCTTCCTGCCCGGCGGGGACGGTCAGCGTCCGTTCGGCGACAGTCTCGTCATATTCACCGCGAAAGCGGTTGCGGCGCATATCGGTGAGGTACGCGTTGCGCAGGATCACGAAAGTCCACGCGCGCATCGAAGTGCCGGGCTCGAACCGTTCCTGCGCGGCCCAGGCCTTGAGCATGGTTTCCTGCACAAGATCATCGGCGAGGTCGGGGCGTCCGCACAGGCCGCGGGCAAAGGCGCGCAAATGCGGGATCACCGCCGTCATCTCACGCTTGAAGCTCGATGTTTCGCGGTTCGGGCGTTCGCCCTTGAACTGCTGCGGGGCGAGAGGGGCGCTCATTTGCCACCTTCATCCAGTTTCGACAGGAGCTCGGCAAAACTGTCCGGCAACGGTTCGTGCAGGACGTTGTCGTAGAGCTGACGCAAGCCATCGGCCCATTCGGGCTTGGTGCGCTTGCCCTCCCGAGGTGCCGTTGGCCGCATGGGTGGGGGTGCATTTTCGTCGGCCTGATCGTTGCTCATCGTGGTCGCGTAACTTCCCTGATCCATTTCCGACCGCGCACGATACGCCGCCCGCCCCAACTTACGCCAGACCTCCGCTTCTAACCCATTCGCCCGGTTTGAAGATGCGGCCTCGACATCACAGGAACGAAACCACCCCGGTGTGGTTCCCGAAACTGGACGGATCTTGTTTTTTCGGTTGGTTCAGCTCTTGCCGGGACGTCGACCAGGGGACATCGAGCCACGGGAGAGCGGTTTTCCGGCGGTGGGCCGGACTGCCGCGATGATGCAGAACTCTTCCGGTCCTGAACCGATTTGGGGAGAACCGAATTGAGGATCGCGTGGATCACAAGGTAGTAGCAAGGGTGAAAGCGCAGCGGTGGTATCTGCGGTTCCCGCGGGGCGTGCCCGTGGGCATCTTCCTGCTGGTCAGCGCCGTTACCGCGCTCAGCGTCTATGCGATCGAGCGGACCGAGGCCCAGCGGACCGAGGCCCAGCATCGCCAGATGGCCAGCGCGGTGACATCGGCGATCGAACGGCAGGCGATTGCCAACGCCGCCTACCTGCGCGCCGGCGCTGCCCTGCTGTCCACCCGCCCGGACGTCACTCGCGCGGACTTGCGCGAGTTCGCGGAGCAGATGCGCGCCGACGATACGCTGCGGGCGGGGGAGGCGCTGGGCTGGGCGCCGCAGATCGATCGTGAAGATGTGCCCGCGCTGGAGCGCACGATGAGCGCGCCGGGCCGCCGCTATACGGTGCATCCGGTGCCGCAAGGCGGCATGGTGCTGCCGATGGTGTTCGTCGAGCCCGACAGCCTGGCCAACCGGGCCGGGTTCGGCATGGACATCTACGCCGAGCCGGTGCGCCGGGCGGCGATCGACCGCGCGCTGGCGAGCGGCCGGCCGACCGCCAGCGCGCCGTTCGAGCTGGTCCTCGACGAAGGCGAAACCGATCGCATCGGGTTCGGCATCTTCATGCCGGTCTACGATGTTCAGCGTGGCGGTAGCCAGGTCGGGGACGGGCAGCGTGGCCGGGGCGCGCTCAAAGGCATCATCGCGCGCGGGTTCAACGCGCGCCGGTTCGTCGCGGCCGCGCTCGCGCCGGAGCAGCTGAACGGGTACGGCGTGGCGATGTATGACGGCGAACAGCCGGACCGCGTCCCGCTGGTGTCGATCGGGCTGGCGCCGGTGCCAAGCCGCGCGATCGTGCGGCCGGTGACGCTGGCCGACCACCGCATGCTGCTGGCGATCACCCCGCCTGCTGCGGCGACGCTGTCCAACCTGTCGCTGCTGACGCTGCTGTTCGGGATGCTGGCGGCCAGCCTGCTGCTGGTGCTCGCGCGGCTCGTCACCCGCCAGGCCGCGGAGGACCGTCAGGCGCTGCTGTGGCTGGAAGAACAGGCCTCGATCCGCAAGTCGCTGACCCG
>JANLUV010000048.1:0-7030 GCA_031363685.1 Alphaproteobacteria bacterium
CGGTCCACGTCCGGCGTTTCGGGCAAGGGACTATCCGTCAGCCATTGCGCCCCGGGAAATGCGACCAGGGCGGCGGCCAGTTCCCCCGCAGCCGGGCTGGCATGGGCGGAGGCGAACATCGGATGGGCCGACCATGCCGCCCGTGCCCCGGCCATGTCGCCCGCGCGGGCGGCGCCAGAGGCAGCGCGCCACACCGCGCGCCAGTCCTCCGACCATTTCCAGCCGTACAGCGCCGGGCTGACCAGCACCAGCCGCCGCACCCGCTGCGGGTGTTCCAGCGCGAAATGGCACGCCACCGATCCGCCCTGCGACAGCCCGATCAGGTCGGCCTGCCCGATCCCGCGCGTGTCGAGCAACGCCAGCAGATCGGCGACATGGCTGTAAGGCACGCCGGCAACTGCGGCCGATCCGCCAAACCCGCGCTGGTCATAGCGCAATACCGCAAAATCGGCGGGCAGGGCGGCCCACACCCTGTCCCAGTCGGCCCCGCTCCCGCCAAAGCCGTGCAGGAACACCGCGCGCGGCCGGTTTCCCTGCGGATCGTCCCCGCGCGCGTCTCCGGCAATCCGGGCATCGGTCAGCTCAACGGTAAAGCGCGTCATCCGCCGAACCTACGGCGGTTGGGCGCGCGATCAAGCCCGGGCTCGCGAAATCAGGCCGCGAAGCTGCCGTACTTGCCCCGGAAGAACAGCATCGGATCGGCGCTGTCGCGGTGCGCTTCCAGCCCCAGCACGCGGCCCAGCACGAACCAGTGGTCGCCCGCTTCGGTCACCGATTCCAGCTTGCACTCGATCGATACCATCGCCCCCGCCAGGATCGGCAGGTTGTGCCGCGACAGGGTGTATTCCACCCCGGCGAACTTGTCCGGCCCCGATACCGAAACCTTGCGGCACAAATCGGTCTGGTCGGCGGCAAGAATGTTGACGCAAAAGTGCCCGGCTTGTTCGACCGCGGGCCAGCTTGACGAACGCTTGTCCGGCAGGAACCCGACCAGCGGCGGATCAAGCGAAACCGAGGTGAAGGTGCCGACCACCAGCCCGCACGGCTTGCCGTCGGGATTAAGCGCGGTAATCACCGTCACGCCCGTGGGATAATTTCCGAGTACCTGGCGGAACGTAGCCGCCTCGATCTTCATTTCACTCATGCGCCGCACTCCCAAACCGACGCCAATCCCATGGCGAATGGCGCAGGGCGGTGCAACCGCTTGTTGGGGCAATCGAGCGCTTTGTCGGGTTTACTGCAACCTGGGCCTGATGCGACCAGGTTGCCCGCATGCAGCAAGCGGTGCAGGATAGGCTAACCGGCCGGGAGGAGCAGCAAGCTCATGACAAAGCGCAGAATTTCGAGGATTTTGCCGAACGTTCTCGGCTCCTTCCTGCTCGCCGCCAGCGCGGCTCTGGCCGTTTCGGCCTGTTCGCGCGAAGCCGGCAGCGATCAGCCGGATGACGTGCCCACTACCACCACTGCCGCGCCCGCTCCGGCACCCGTGCCGAACGCCACGGCCACGCCAACCGTTACCGCGATTCCCGCAGCAATGCGCGGCCGCTGGGGCCTGGTTGCGGCCGATTGCGCCCCGGGTAGCGATGTGGCCAAAGGCCTGATGGAAGTGGGCGCCAAGACCCTGACCTTCTACGAATCCCGCGCAAGCCTCAAATCCGTCCGCACCGCCGAACCGGGCCGCATCCGGGGTGACTTCGCGTTCAGCGGCGAAGGGCAGGACTGGACGCAGGACATCGAACTGCGTGCATGGAACGGCACCGCCCAACTGATCCGCGAGGACCGCGGCCCCGACGCGCCACCCGGCCCGCTGACCTACACGCGGTGCGCGGGGTAGGATTGCCGCCGGGACAGGGGTGAACGGCTTAGCGACCCCTCAACACGCGCCGCTAACCGCTGCCCGGACGCTGATCGGGAAGGCGCCTGTCGTGAAGGCAGTCGATCAGGCGGTCTGACGGGGCGATGGGCAGTCAGAGAGACCGGAAAGAATCCTGCGGTAATACCGCGCGAGTTCCAGATGCATCGTGCGCTTTTCCGGCACCTTGGCCCCGGCAGCTACGAGATAGCAACGATCAATGCGCTGCGTAAGAAAGTCGCGAGTCCAATAGCTGCGCATCAGGCCATCTCCACTTTCGCCCCGATTTACCGGATCAAGCACAGTTTCATTGCCGAAATTTGAGTGACTGAAAAATCGCTTGAGACCAGTTGCCGAATTCACACGCCAGACCGAATGCTGGTCGCAGCGATTAGCACTTGGCGTGGGATGAACTGGCTTGCGCGGCGCAACAGCACTGCGCAATTGCCCCCGCCGCCACCATCACCGCCGGAACACCAGCATGTGATCCACATCCTTCGGCCCGTTCAGCAGCGCCTCGCGCGTGATCGGCTCGATCTGGCCGGTGAAGCGGATGATCTCCAGCGAAAATCCCCAGCCGAGGATCGCATCGAGGAACCTGCCCGGATCGGCCAGCCGGCCGACGGTGAATTCCATGAAGATCGTCAGCGGCTTGCCCTGTTCAAGCAGGCCGGTCATGCCCTTCCACACTTCCGGCTCGAACCCTTCGACGTCCATCTTGATGAACTCGACGTCGAGCGCGTGGGGGATCTGGTCAAATCGTTCCAGCCGCACTGAACCACCAGTACCGGGGCCGCTGGCGCCCGCCCCATGCCCGGTGATCATCCGGCCGCCGCCCGGCTGGTCGATGCGGATGTCCATGTCGGCCGTTCCGGCGGTCCCGCCCAGCGCCAGTTCGTGGAAATCTGCGAACGGGGTGAAGCCGTTGACCTCGATGCTCTTGCGCAGCAGCCCGGCCAGATTGGGGTTCGGCTCGAATGACAGCACGCGCCCCTGCGGCCCGGTCAGGTCGGCCATCAGCAGCGTGAAATAGCCCAGGTTCGCGCCGATATCGGCCACCACCGATCCGCGCCGGACGCCGCGCATCATCGCCATGGTCACCCACAGTTCCCAGAAGCCTTCCAGCATCAGGTGGCTGGCGATGCCCACATCGCGCGTGTCGACATACATCTTGTAGCGGCCGAGGATGCGGCACAGCGCCTGATGGTTGCCGATGTACGCGGTCTGGGTCAGCCCGCGGATTTCCGCCTCCACCTCCGGGCGCGGATAACTCAGCATCCGCCAGATATCATACAGGGGTCGCTTCATCTCAGGTCCTTTTGTGGGGGCGCGGAGCGGGGAAAACTACACGGGGGCAAGCTTTCGCAAAAAATTTCAGCGCTTTGAAAGAAAGTCGATCGTCACGATCGGGGCAGTCACCATGTTCAACATCTGGATGAACTTGCCCAACTGGTTGTTCCGGGCGTTGGAAATCAGCAGCACGTCCTTCTCGCGCATTTCAAACCGCTGCGCGGCGAAATAGCTGGCGGGATCGAGCAGGTTCATCCGGTACACCACCGGCCGGGCCATGGCCGTGCCGCCCTGTTCCGCCCGTTCATAGCGAAAGATGAACACCCCGTGCGCGTCGGCCTTGTCGTCCAGCGCGCCGCCGGCACGGGCCAGCGCCTCGCTGAGCGTCAGGTGGGCGCTGTCGAACGGGATTTCCGCCACCGATCGCGCCGCGCCCAGCACGGTCAGGCTGCGGGTGGCGCGGGTCAGTTCCACCCGGTCGCCCGGGGCCAGCACCACGTTTTCCGGGCTGGTCGGGGTGATCGCGTCAAGCCGCACTTCGCCGCTCGCCGCGCCGCGGGTCAGCCGCACCACGGTATCGGCCTTGCGCGCCACCGGCCCGCCGGACAAGGCGATCGCATCCAGCAGCCGTTCGCGCGCCGGGCTCAGCGTCATCCGCCCGGTGCGCGCAACATCGCCCGCCATTACCACGCCGCGCAGCGGCCCGGGTTCGACCGTGACCAGCACTTGCGCGAACTAGCTCTTGCCGCGCAGCCGCTGCTCCAGCGCACGGGCGACATCCGACGCCTGCATTCCGGTCACGTTGAACGGGCTGACATAGGGAAAGCGCAGGTATCCGTCATCGGGCACCACGATCGGCGGAAACGCCCGTGCCGATCCGCTCGATCCGGCCGGGCTCAGGCCGCCACGCTCGCCGCCCCCGCCGTCGAAACCGCCGCCGGTTCCGCCCGCGAACAGCGCATAGCCGGTCTCGTAAACCGAAACGACCAGTCGGTCGCCGGGGTGAATCGTGTCGTTAACGCCCGCGGCGTCGCCGATCATCCACGGCAGCAGCTCGCGCTGCATCGCCGCTTCGCCCGATACGGTGTCGGGCCGGATCTCCACCACTGGCACGCCGCTGTCCTGCAGCGGGCGCATCACCTGCCAGGCGGTCGGGCTGGCCGACGGTAATCCGGCGCAGCCCGCCAACGGCAGGGTGAGCGCCAGCGAGGCGCACAGCACAATCGCGCTGCCAAGCCGTTGGCGGGCACGACCCAGGCGAGTTGCCCTATGGCCAGTTACCCGCAGGCCAGTCACCCGCAGGCCATACGCCCTCGGGGCAGTCTCCCTCGGGTCGGTCACCCTCGGGCAATCAGCGCTCTGGCCAGCAGGCCTCGAACCACGCACTTTTGCGCCGGTAAGCGTCGGGCGGCTCATCGGGCCAGTACCGTGTCATACATCGCGGCAAGACGCTCCTGATAGCGGTCGATGGTGAAATGCTGCGCCCGCTCCAGCCCGGCGTGCGACAGGCGGGCGCGCAGTTCGGCGTCGCTGTCCAGCGCCCGCAGTGCGGCGGCAATCGCGCCGGTGTCATAGGGATCGACCTGGATCGCGGCATCGCCGACCACTTCGGGCAGCGACGAGGTATTGCTGGTCAGTACCGGCGTGCCGACCATCATCGCTTCCAGCGCGGGCAGGCCGAACCCCTCGTAAAGCGAGGGGAAGGCAACCGCCTTGGCGCCTTTGACCAGCCGCATCAGCAGTTGGCGCGGCAGATAGTCGATCCGGCGGATGGTCTTGAAGGTCGCCTTGAGCGGCTGCAGTTCATCGCGCTGGAGCAGGCGCAGTTCCGCCTCGCTGCCCCACGCGCGGCTGCCGACGATCACCAGCGGGGTCGGCGTCGCCAGCGAGAGATAGGCTTCGATCAGGCGGCCGACATTCTTCTTCGGCTCGATCGCGCCAAAGAACATGAAATAGCCCTTGTACGGCAGGTTGAAGATCGACTTGAGCGAGGCTTCGACGTCGGCCTAGGTCAGGTCCAGCACCCGCTGGGGCAGGCGCACGGCCTGGAACGTGTTGGTGATTCGCGCCGGGTCCAGCGGGAACTGGCGCAGGATATCCTGGCGGCTGGCTTCCGAAACGGTGCAGATGTGGTCACCCTTGCGGATGCAGGCGCGGATCATCTTGTAGTACGCGCGCTTGTTATCAAGGCTGGCGAACGGCAGGCGCAGCGGCACCAGATCGTGCAGCGTATAGATGTTCTTCGCGCCCACCAGTCGCACCGGCAGCGGATAAGTCCAATGCGCGATTTCGGGTGCATTCGGCAGGCGCACCGGCAGGAACTGGCCGAACCGCTTGAAATGCCGGTGCGCCATCTCGAACAGGTCGGGCGAGGTGAAGATCCGGTCGAACGCGGGCAGGCGGTGGGCGAACTGATCGGTCACCACGTTGCCGTGGGTCGGGATCTCGCGCGCCAGCTTGGGCCGCAGCAGCAGCGACAGTTCGCGCCAGCGGCCGAAATTCCACCGCAGCGGCTTGTAGGATGAGGATTCGCCGCCGAGCGATTCATAGAACATGATCTCGCGCAGCTTGCGGCTGAACGGCGCGCGCAGGCCGTACAGCGCGTCCACCCCCAGCCCCATGCCCTGCCCGGCAAGGGCCAGGTTGAAGCCGTAAGTCGCCACCCCCGTGCCCCGGGGCAGCGCCAGGTTGAAGCCATCGATCATTATGCGCCGTGGCTTGATCATGTGCCCTCATAAGTATTGATGCGTATGGTAAAGCCGTGTTGCCATCGCTTAAGCAACATGAGCGTAAATACGGAACATCAGCAAGCTTCAATATCTCCATTAAGAGGGCGATATGATTAAATTTGACAATGTTTCCAAATATTACCGCACCAGAAACGGAAATATAACCATTCTGGATCTAATAAATGTCACACTCGTAACTGGTCAGGCCCTGGGAATTTGCGGCCATAATGGAGCGGGTAAGTCCACGCTGCTGCGCCTGATCGCGGGCGTCGAACAGCCCAGCTCCGGCCGGATCGAACGCGGGATGACCGTGTCGTGGCCGATCGGCCTTGCCAGCACGTTCCAGTCGAGCCTGTCGGGGGCCGACAATGTCCGCTTCATCGCCCGGATCTACAATCGGCCGATCGCCGAAACGCTCGCCTTCGTGGAGGATTTCGCCGAACTGGGCGGTTACATCCGCATGCCGATCCGCACTTATTCCTCCGGCATGATGGCGCGGCTGGCGTTCGCTGCCTCGCTTGCGGTCGACTTTGATTGCTATCTGGTGGACGAGATTACTGCTGTCGGCGACGCCCGCTTCCGCGCCCGCTGCCACGATGCCCTGATCGAGCGGCGCGAACGGGGCACGTTGGTGATGGTCTCGCACGATCCGTGGACCTTGCGCGAATACTGCAATCAGGGCGCCGTCATCCAGGGCAGCCGGCTCACCCGCTGCGACAGCATCGACGAGGCGATCGAACGCCACTTCGGTGTTCCGATGCCGCAGGTGGCCTAGGTCACCGACTCATTATGTCGCAACCAAATCCTGATTGAAGCGAGCTGGACCGAGGCGAGGAAGTTGTCGTCGCGTTTGTCGTAGCGTGTTGCGACGGCTCGGAAGTGCTTGAGTTTGCTGAAGAAGCGCTCGACGAGGTTGCGATAGCGATAGAGGAACGGGCTGAACGCCGGGATGCGTACCCGGTTGGGCATCGGCTTGACGCAGGCCCAGGCGCCGCGTGCGGCCAGGGTCGCGCGCATCGCGTCGCTGTCGTAGGCGCGGTCGCCAAGCAGGATGCAGCCCTCGCCGAGGCCGCCGAGCATGTCGTCGGCGCTGCGCCCGTCATGCGCCTGGCCCTCGGTCAGCTTGAGCCCGATCGGCAGGCCGAGCGCATCGACCAGG
>JANLUV010000059.1:0-4003 GCA_031363685.1 Alphaproteobacteria bacterium
GGTGTTCACCCGCGGCGCGACCGAGGCAGTCAATCTGGTCGCGCAGACGTGGGGCCATCAGCATCTCAAGGCGGGCGACCGCATCCTGCTGTCGCTGCTGGAACACCATTCCAATATCGTGCCATGGCAACTGCTGCGCGATGCAACCGGGGTGCAGATCGACGTCTGCCCGCTGACGGCGGACGGGCAGATCGACCTCGACGCGGCCGGGCGGATGCTGACCCCGGCGCACAAGCTGGTCGCCTTCGCGCACATTTCCAACGTGCTGGGATCGACGCTCGACGTGCCGCGCGCAGTCGCGCTGGCCCACGCCGTGGGCGCCAAGGTGCTGCTCGATGGCTGCCAGGCCGTCCCCCGACTGCCGGTCGACGTGGCTGCGCTCGGCTGCGATTTCTACGTCTTTTCAGCGCACAAGCTTTACGGGCCAACCGGGATCGGGGTGCTGTGGGGCAAGGCCGAAATTCTTGATGCAATGCCTCCGTGGCAGGGTGGCGGTTCGATGATCGACCGCGTCACGTTCGAGCGGACGACCTACGCGCCTGCGCCCGGCCGGTTCGAGGCGGGGACGCCGGCGATCATCGAGGCAATCGGGCTGGCCGCCGCGATCGATTATGTCACCGCGCTCGGCCTGTCGGCGATCCACGCCCACGAAGTCGCGCTGGTGCGCACACTGCGCGGCGCATTGCACCGGCTGAACACCGTCACCGTGTTCGGGCCGGAGGACGGCGCCGGGATCGTCAGCTTTGCGCTGGACGGGGTTCACCCGCACGACCTGGCCACGATCCTCGACGAGGAAAACGTCGCGATCCGGGCCGGGCATCATTGCACCCAGCCCCTGATGGACCATCTGCAGGTGCCGGCCACGGCCCGCGCCAGCTTTGGATTGTACAGCAACGAGAACGACATCGCCGCGCTGCTGCGCGGGATCGAGCGGACGAAGAGGATATTCGCATGAACGACGACGGACCCCGGTTCACCGTCGAGGAAGTCGATGGCGTGAGTGCCCCCCCCCGCGCGCGGGTGGACGATGTGCCAGACAGTCCGGGGGCGGAAACCGCTGCGGACAAGCTGGACCGCAAGCGCGATTACCTTGAGGGTTTTCTGGCGCAGGCACCCGAAGGCACGGCCCTGGGCGAACCCGGCGGCCAGCTTTACGAGGCGGTGATCACCGCGCTGCGCGAGATTTTCGATCCGGAAATTCCGGTCAACATCTATGATCTCGGCCTGATCTACGGGGTGGAGGTATCACCCGAAGGCGGCGTGGTTGTGATGATGACGCTGACCACGCCGCATTGTCCGGTGGCCGAATCGATGCCCGCCGAAGTCGAACTGCGCGTCGCCTCGGTGCCGGGCGTGCGCGACGCAGAGGTGAATCTGGTGTGGGATCCGCCGTGGGATCCCGCCAGGATGAGCGACGAAGCCAAGCTCGAACTGGGAATGCTGTAATCGGCTCCCCTCCCGCCTGCGGGAGGGGCTGGGGGTGGGCAAAGGCCAGGTCCGTACCCAGATAAGTCAGGCCCACCCCCGACCCCTCCCCATGTCCCCGCGTAGGCGGGGAGCAAGCGGGAGGGGGGAGAGAACATGATATGACCGCCACGACCACCGCCAGACAGCGCCCAGCCGCCATAATCCTGACCGCCGCTGCCGAAGCGCGCGTTGCCAAGCTGATGGCCGAGGCGCCGGAAGGTGCGATCGGCGTGAAGCTGTCCACCCCGCGCCGGGGCTGTTCAGGGCTGGCCTACTCGGTGGATTATGTGACCGCAGCAGCGCCATTCGACGAGAAGATCGCAACCCCGGGCGGGCTGTTCTTCATCGACAGTGCCTCGGTATTGTACCTGATCGGCTCGACGATGGACTGGCACGAAGACGATTTCACCGCCGGGTTCGTGTTCGAGAACCCCAATGCCAAGGGTTCCTGCGGCTGCGGGGAAAGCTTCACGGTGTAAGGCGGCACCGGCCCGCTCCCTCACCCGAATACCCCGGCGGGTACCAATCGTCCGGATTCCCGAGTGAGGGAGCGGGCCGGTGCCCTGATGGCACTCGGCCGGTTCAGCGCCGTTCTTCCTCGGCGATGAAGCGCAGCAGCGCCGTTTCGAGATCGTCGAGCGCACGGTCGCCGTCGATCTGGCCCTGCAGCCAGGCATCTTCAGTTTCGGTGACGGTGCGCGCCGCGCCGACTTCAGCATCGTGCTCTGCGCCATATTTATCGGCCGGGACCGCGCCCTTGCACCCGAAACCGAGCACGCGCGACGCGCCGCTGGCGATGTCGGCCTTGGCCATCCGGCCGAAGAACGCGCCGATGCGGGGCGTATTGTCGCTCATGAAGGCGTCAAGCGCGGTCGCCCGTTCTTCCGACAGCGGATGGAACGCCTGCCAGGCCATCAGGTGGTTGGCCACGCCCTGCACGAACAGCTTGCTCCACTCGGCCGAATTCGGCGCGCCCAGCGTCGCGTCCTTGATCCGGAACAGCAGCTCGGCCTCGACCTGACTGACCGCGCCCGGGCCGTCGCCCGCGAACGAGAACAGGAACCGCCGCAGAAACCGGCATTCGGTATCGGTGATGCGCGCACCGTCGACACTGCCGCCGTCGCGGGTCGGACCATTGCCGGTCAGCACGATCTGTTCCATCTGGCCCAGGGCATAGCTTTTCAGCCGGTCCGGAATGCGTTCGGCCTTGTCGAACAGCTTGGCCAGCAGGTCCAGTTCGGCCATCGTATCGATGCTGCCGTCGCGGTCGATCCGGGCGATCAGCCAGTCGGTCTGCGCTTCGCTGATGAAGCCGCGCGGGGCGTTACCCGCCAGCAGGAATTCGACCAGCGCCTCGACGAAGAAATCGACCCATTCGGTGGTGCGCACGGCCAGCCGGTCGTTCAGCACGAACAGCGCCTCCGCTTCGGCGGGTTCGATCCGCCCGTCGCTCCAGCCGCCCCGGCGCAGCGCGAGAATTTCGTCAGAGGTGATCGCGCCATCGGCCATCGCCTGATCGGCCAGAGCGCGGAATTGATAGGTCATGGCGTGCAACTGCCCCCGGCTATGTCGCCCGGGCTATACGCGGGCAGGCGTTAAGGCCGCGTTACCCGTCAACGCACCCCGTCAGCGGACCGGGCTGGCAGGGCGGCGCAGCGCGGCGATGCAGGCGGCGCGATCGACATCCTGCCCGTCGCTGGGGCGGCGCGCATCGACATAGGTCGCTTGCGGTTCGCGGCCCGGCGCGGCCGGATAAAGGTAGATGTCGAGGACGCAGGCCGCGCCCGCATACTGGACCTTGCGTGCATCGCCTTCCCACACGTCAAGCCGGGGGCTGCCGAACTGGCGGACCAGAGCGCCGGGCGTGGCACCGATCACCCCGTCGATCCCGAGCAGAGCCTGCACTTGCGGCGGCGGCGGGGGGCGGCGCACGGGTGGCCGCACCGGGGCGCGCGGGGGACGATGCGGCACGACTGCGGCACTGGCGCTCTTGACCGGCGCGGTGCCCGATCCGCCGCAGCCGGCAAGGACCAGACTGAGCGCAAGCGGCAGGGCAAGCCGGAACGAGAGCAGCGCAGATGACGTCATCGCGGTCGCAATCACCCCGTTCCGCACCGGGTGTCAACCGTGCCGGGCTTGCTGGCGGGGCGGCCGGGCGCTAGGTGCCCGCGCAATTCTTTCGCTCGTGACCCAAGGATCCCTGCATGTCCGTACCTTCCACCGATGTCATCGCCATCGGCAACGCCATCGTCGATGTCATGGCGCCGTGCCATGAGGAGGACATCGTCCGGCTCGGCCTGGCCAAGGGCGGGATGACGCTGGTCGATGAAGCCCGCGCGCATGAGCTTTACGACGCGATGGGCCCGGCGCGCGAGATTTCGGGCGGCTCGGCGGCCAATACGCTGGCCGGTCTGGCCGCGCTGGGGGCGAAGTGCGCGTTCATCGGCCAGGTCGCGGCCGACCAGCTGGGCGAAGTGTTCGCGCACGATATCCGCGCCGCCGGGATCGCCTTCGCCACCCCGGCGCGCAGCGGCCA
>JANLUV010000098.1:0-9193 GCA_031363685.1 Alphaproteobacteria bacterium
TGATCGAAAGCCCGGCACCGACCCGCGCCGAAGTGTCCGACGTGGCCAACGCGGTCTATGACGGGGCTGACGCGGTGATGCTTTCGGCCGAAACCGCCAGCGGCGCGTGGCCGGTCGAAGCGGTCACGATGATGGACCGGATCGCCAAGCAGGTCGAGAACGACCCCGGCTATTCCGCGCGGGTCCACTTCACCGACGTGCGCCCCGATGCCACCACCGCCGATGCGCTCGCACAGGCCAGCGCCGCGATCGCCGAAACCGTTACGCTGTCGGGCATCATCGTGTTCACCTCCTCGGGCGCGACCGCCCGGCGCGTCGCCCGCGAACGCCCGGCCGCACCGATGCTGGTGCTCACCCCCTCGCAGAAAACCGCGCGGCGGATGGCGCTGCTGTGGGGCGCGCATGCCGCGCACACCAAGGATATCGGCTCGTTCGAGGAAATGATCGCCAAGGGCAAGCGCATGGCACTGCGCCACGGCTTCGGCAGTGCCGGGTCAAAACTGATCGCGCTGGCCGGGGTGCCATTCGGCACGCCCGGGGCCACCAACCTGCTGCACATCGTGACGCTGTCAGGCCGCGAACTGGACAAGCCCGGGAGCTGAGCGCCTCGTCGCTGGGGATTATTCTCGCGCGCCGAACAGCGCACTGCCGATCCGCACGTGCGTCGCCCCCAGTAGAATCGCGGTTTCGAAATCGCCGCTCATCCCCATGCTGCGTGCGGCAAGGCCGTGATCGGCCGCCAGCTTGTCGAGCAGGGCAAAGAACGGCGCCGCCTCGATACCCGCCGGGGGTACGCACATCAGCCCGATTACCAGCAGGTCTGCCCCCCGCGCTGCGGCCAGCAGCGCGGGCAGATCGGCAATCGCGCAGCCGCCCTTCTGGTCCTCCGCGCCGATGTTGACCTGGACGAAGCACGGCACCTGCCGCCCCGCCTTGGCCATCGCCCGGGCCAGCGCGCTCACCAGCGAAGGCCGGTCGACCCCGTGGATGCAATCGAACAGGTGAACCGCTTCGTCCGCCTTGTTGGACTGGAGCTGGCCAACGTGGTGCAGTTCGATATCCCCGTAAACCTCGCGCAGGGCGGGCCACTTGGCCTGCGCCTCCTGCACCCGGTTTTCGCCGAACACGCGCTGCCCGGCGGCGATCAGCGGCACGATCCGTTCGGGACCGTGCGTCTTGCTGATCGCGACGAGGGTGATGTCGGCGGCCTTGCGGCGGGCGACTTTCGCGGCAGCGGCGATGCGCTGGCGAACATCTTCGAGCACGGCGGCTGAATTGTGTACGGCTGGCTGTTCCATCGCCCTGCGCTATAGCGGGCCGATGCGTATGCGCCAGACCCTGCTGCCTCGCCAATGCTTGCCCCGGACCTGGCTGGTCACCGATGCCCGCACTGCGGCGGTGCTGGGGCACACCCTGCGCGCCCTGTCGCGTGGTTCTGGGCCGCGCCGATCGGGGGTGATCTTTCGCCATTACCACCTGCTTCCGGCGGCGCGCCGCGCAGCTTTCCGTCAGGTGTTGCGCCTGTGCCGCGCGCGCGGCCATGTTGCCGTGCTGGCCGGAAGCGCCCGCGAAGCGCTGGCCTGGGGAGCGGACGGCGCCTATGGCCCGCCCGCGTTGCTGGCCCCCGGCCCGGCGGCCTTGCGGCTGTGCACCGCCCATTCCCTGCGCGAACTGGCCGCCGCCGCCCGCGCGCGGGCCGATGCGGTCTTGCTCTCGCCGGTGTTTCCTTCGCGCTCTCACCCCGGCGGGCGCAGCTTGGGGCCGGTGCGGTTCCTGCTGCTCGCCCGCCGTTCGCCCGTCCCGGTGATCGCGCTGGGCGGAATGACCGCCGCCTCCGCTCGCCACCTGCCCACCTACGGCTGGGCCGCGATCGACGGGCTGGCGCGCAAAACACGCGGGATTCTCAAGGATTCTTGACGGGGAGTCACCCACAGGCGCATGATACACGCGGTTCAAGGGTAGGGGCGTAACGCCGTGGCAAGCCGCGCGATCGGGCAAAGACAGGGAATGACGCGCCGCACGGCGAGTGGAGCGGGCGGCAACTGGCGCGGCACGCTGCGCCGGTCGGTTCGCCGCGCCGCCGAGATGGGCGCCGCGCTGCTGCTGTATGGCGCGGCGCTGTTCCTGACCCTGGCGCTGGCGACGTATCACCAGACCGACCCTTCGGGATCGACTGCCGCCGGCGGGCAAGTGCTTAACTGGATGGGCGCGCCCGGGGCATGGGCGGCCGATCAGGCGCTGTTCCTGTTCGGGCTGGTCGCCGTGCTGCTGGTGCCGCTGCTGTTCGTTTCGGGCCGCAAGCTGTGGCGGCTCGCCGAAGATACCGCCGACGCGGATGATGATACCGGCAACGCAGCAACTGCGGGCGTCAGGCCGTGGTGGCGCACCGCGCTGGTGCTGTTCGTCGCGATGGCGCTGCTCGGCACCGTGCTCAGTCTCGGCTTCACCAATCCGGGCGGCACGCTGCCCGCCACGCCCGGCGGGCTGGCCGGGCTGCTCGGCGCCAAGGGCATCCGCGCGCTGGCCGCCTTCGCCCCCGAACCGGCGCAGACCTGGACGATCCTGGCCGCCGCGCTGGCCTGTCTCGCGCTCGGCGCGGCGCTTACCGCGCGGGTGTTCGCGTTCGACTGGGCTTACCTGCTGACCATGCCGCACCTGCTGCGCCGCCGCGCCGCGCGGCCAACCGAGGCGCAGTATCAGGGCATCGCTCCGCCGCGCGAAAAGAAGGTGCGCCATCCGCGGCCCGAGGACGAAGCCGATGCGGCGCTGGCCCAGCGCCGCGCGCCTGAAATCACCGATCCCACCCGCCCGGCCAAGCCGGCGCAACTGACCGGCGGCAGCCGCCAGGGCGATCTGTTCGACAAGTTCGAACTGCCCCCGCTGGACCTGCTCGACGATCCGCTGCCCAATTCGGCGCCCAAGGTCGACAAGCTGGCGCTGGAACGCAACGCCCGCCTGCTCGAAACCGTGCTCGACGATTTCAACGTCAAGGGCGAGATTACTGCGGTGCGGATGGGGCCGGTCGTCACCATGTACGAACTGGAACCGGCGCCGGGGATCAAGGCCAGCCGCGTGATCGGCCTGGCCGACGATATCGCCCGCAACATGAGCGCGATCTCCGCCCGCGTGTCCTCGAGCCCGGGCCGCACGGTGATGGGCATCGAACTGCCCAATACCGACCGGCAGATGGGGTCGTTCAAGGAAATTGTCGCCTGCGAGAAATTCGCCGCATCGAAGGCCCTGCTGCCGATCATCCTGGGCAAGGACATCGCCGGCGATCCGATCGTCGCCGATCTTGCCGCGATGCCCCACCTGCTGGTCGCGGGCACCACCGGCTCGGGCAAATCGGTCGGGCTCAACTGCATCCTGCTGTCGCTGCTCTACCGGCTTACCCCGGCCCAGTGCCGCCTGATCCTGGTTGATCCCAAGGTGCTGGAACTCAAGACATACGATAACATCCCGCACCTCCTCTCGCCGGTCGTCACCGAACCGCCCAAGGCGGTCCGCGCGCTCAAATGGGCGGTCGAGGAGATGGAGCGGCGCTACCGGATGATGAGCGAGATCAGCGTGCGCAACATCTCGGGCTTCAACGAGAAGGTCCGGGTCGCGATCGCCAAGGGCAAGCCGCTGGGCCGCAGGATCGCCATCGGGTTCGATCCCGATACTGGCGAGGAAATCTTCGAGGAACACCAGTTCGACTACATCGTGCTGCCCCAGATCGTGGTGATCGTCGACGAGCTGGCCGACCTGATGGTCACCGTCGGCAAGGAAATCGAAGTCCTGATCCAGCGCCTGTCGCAAAAGAGCCGCGCGGCGGGCATCCACCTGATCATGGCGACGCAGCGCCCCTCGGTCGATGTCATCACCGGCGTGATCAAGGCCAACCTGCCAACCCGGATCAGCTTTGCCGTGACCAGCCGGATCGACAGCCGCACGATCCTGGGCGAACAGGGCGCCGAACAGCTGCTGGGCAAGGGCGACATGCTGTACAAGCCCAACACCGACCCGATCAAGCGCGTCCACGGCCCGTTCGTCTCGGACGAGGAGGTCGAGCGGGTCGCCGATTTCTGGCGCGGACAGGGCAGCCCGGAATATGTCGATTCGGTCACCAACGAGCCCGAGGATTCGCCGTTCGGCTTCGACGACCTCGACGCCACCGCGTCGGACGCCCCGGATGAACGCAAGTACCGGCAGGTCTGCCAGCTGGTGTTCGAAAGCCAGAAAGCCTCGGCCAGCTGGATCCAGCGCCAGATGGGCGTGGGCTACAACACCGCCTCCAAGTGGATCGAGCGGATGGAGGCGGACGGCTTCGTCGGCCCGCCCAACCACGTCGGCCGCCGCGAAATCTATCGCGACAGCGACGGCAACCCGCTTTAGTCGCAGGCAGCCATTGCGCCGAAGCAGTTTCGTTCGTAACTATATCGGCGAGGAGAATCGCCCATGCGCGTCGGAACCGTCCGTGAGATCAAGAACCATGAATACCGGGTCGGCCTGACCCCGGAAAGCGCGCGCGAACTGCACGCCCAAGGGCATCATGTGCTGGTGGAAACCGGCGCGGGCCTTGGCATCGGTGCGTCCGATGCGGATTACGAGGCGGCTGGCGCAGTGATCGCCCCCGATGCCGCCAGCGTGTTCGCCGCCGCCGAAATGGTAGTGAAGGTCAAGGAACCGCAACCCGCCGAACGCGCGCTGCTGCGCGAAGGGCAGATCCTCTACACCTACCTCCACCTTGCGCCCGATCCAGAACAGACCGCCGACCTGCTCCGCAGCGGCGTAACCGCGATCGCTTATGAAACCGTCACCGGTCCCAGTCTCAATCAGGGTCATTCGTTGCCGCTGCTCAAGCCGATGAGCCAGGTCGCCGGGCGGATGTCGATCCAGGCCGGGGCGACCGCGCTGGAAAAGGCGCACGGCGGGCGCGGGGTGCTGCTCGGCGGGGTGCCGGGGGTGATGCCGGGCAAGGTCATCGTGCTGGGCGGCGGGGTGGTCGGCTTCAACGCCGCGCAGATGGCGGTCGGCCTCGGCGCCGACGTGACCATCCTCGACCGCGACCCCGATGCGCTCGAACGGCTCGGCATCCACTTCGAAGGCCGCGCCAAGACCCGCTTTTCCAATCGCGCCAATATCCAGCAGATGATCTGCGAGGCTGATCTGGTGATTGGCGCCGTGCTGGTCCCGGGCGCGTCCGCCCCGAAGCTGGTCACGCGCGATATGCTGGGCTGCATGAAGGCCGGCGCGGTACTGGTCGATGTCGCGATCGATCAGGGCGGCTGCTTCGAAACCAGCCACCCGACCACCCACGACGCGCCGACGTTCGTGGTCGACGGGATCGTCCATTACTGCGTCGCCAACATGCCCGGCGCGGTGGCGCGGACCAGCACTTATGCGCTCAACAACGTCACCCTGCCCCACGCCTTGCGGATCGCCGACGCGTTTGATCGCCCGGGCGGCTGGCAGGCCGCGCTGAAGGCCGATCCGCACCTCGCCAATGGCCTCAACATCCATGCCGGCAAGGTGACCTACGAGGCGGTGGCGCGCGAACTGGGGTATGACTACGTGCCGGCGGCGGAAGTTCTGGGCTAACGCATGAACTGCGCCGCCAGGTCGGCCCGGACGCGGTGCAGCCGTCCGCTGGCGCGATCGATCAGCGCCCACGTGGTGCAGGCGGACACGATCAGCTTGCCCGCGGCGTCCCGGAAATCGACCCGCCGGTCGAACCGCGCGCCGGTCGGCCCTTCGGGGACGAAGGTCGTGGCGGTAACACTCTCGCCCAGCCGGATATTGCCGCGATAGTCGATCTCGTGCCGGGCGACGACCCAGACCCACCGGTCAAGGTCGTCGGCGGAGGCGATGGATTCCCAGTGCGCGGTGGCGATCGCTTCCATCCACTGCACCCAGACCGCGTTGTTGACGTGGCCAAGCAAGTCGATGTGCTCCGCCTGCGCGGTGAAGATCTGGGTGAAAGGGGCAGCGTCGGCCATACCGCCGATATGCCCCGTCCGCCCCCGTCCCGGCAAGCGCGCCTGAATAGCCCGGCGGCGAAGCGTTATTCCGCCATGCCGAGCTGCCACAGGATGAACCCGAATTCCTCCGCCGTCTCGCGCAGGCTCTCGAACCGGCCCGACTTGCCGCCGTGGCCCGCGCCCATGTTGGTCTTGAGCAGCAATTCGTTACCGTCGGTCTTCAACTCGCGCAGCCTGGCCACCCACTTGGCCGGCTCCCAATAAGTCACGCGCGGATCGTTGAGCCCGGCGGTGACCAGCAGCGGCGGATAGGCCTGCGCGCGCACCTGGTCATAGGGCGAATAGCCCCGGATCAGCTCGAACGCCGCCTTGTCCTCGATCGGATTGCCCCATTCGGGCCACTCGCCCGGGGTCAGCGGCAGCGTCTCATCCAGCATGGTGTGAAGCACATCCACGAACGGCACGTGCGCCACCACCGCGCCCCACAGGGCGGGATCGGAATTGATAACCGCCCCCATCAGCTCGCCCCCGGCCGAGCCGCCGGAAATCGAAATCCGCCCCGGCGCAGTCAGCCCACGTGCGGCCAGCCCGTGCGCCACGTCGACGAAATCGGTGAAGGTATTGCAGCGCCGCTCCAGCTTGCCCGCCTTGTACCACGCCCGCCCCAGATCATCGCCGCCCCGGATATGCGCGATGGCATAAGCGAACCCGCGATCGACCAGGCTCAGCCGCGTGGTCGAAAAGCCCGGCGGAATCGCGATGCCATAGGCGCCGTAGCCATACAGATGCAGCGGCCCGCCCGGCGCGCGATCCTTGCGCATCACGACACTGACCGGAATCGCCGTCCCGTCGCGCGCCGCAATCTCCAGCCGCTCGGTTACGTACAGCGAGGCGTCATAGCCCGAGGGAATTTCCTGAACCTTGCGCACTTCCAGCCGCCGCTCGGCACCGTGGTAATCATAGACCGTGGCCGGGCTGACCATCGATTCGTAACCCAGCCGCAAAACCTTGGTATCCCACTCGGGATTGTCCCCCAGCCCGGCGTCATAGCTCGCCTCGGGAAACGCGATCGGCTCGATCCGTGCCGGATCATCGTACCAGCGCAGTTCGATCTGATCGAGCCCGGCCAAGCGGCCCTCGACCACGTAGAAGTCCTGGAACAGCTCGAACCCGGTCAGATAGAACGCGTCGGTCCCCTCGATCAGCGTGGTCCAGTCGCCGGGGGCAGCGAGCGGTGCGGTAGCAAGGCGGAAGTTCTCATGCGTGTCGTTGGCGTGAATGAACAGCGTGCTCTCGCGCACGTCCACATCGTATTCCACCCCGACCTCTCGCGACCGGACCAGGATCGGCGCGGCCAGCGGATCGGCCGCCGGGACCAGCCGCACTTCGCTGGTTTCGTGATCGCTGGTTGCAATGACCAGCCACTCCTCGTTGGCCGAGATTCCCGACCCCACGCGGAAGCCTTCATCATCCTCATGGTAAAGCTCAAAGTCACTTGAGGTTGGCTCGCCAAGCCAGTGAATTCGCGCGTTATCGGTCCGCCACTGGTCATTCGCCAACGAATAAACCAACGCCTTGTCGCCTGCGACCCAGACCAGCGCGGACAGCGTGCCCTCGATCACGTCGGGCAGCATTTCCCCGGTGGCGAGGTTCTTGATCCGCGCAGTGAACCGCTCCGACCCGTTGTCGTCGATCGCGTAGGCCAGCAGCTTGCCCCCCCGCGAGACCGACATCGCGCCAAGCCGGAAATACTCCTTGCCCGCAGCCAGCGCGACTTCATCGAGGATCAGTTCATCCGGCCCGCCTGCAACCGGCCGGCGCCACCACTTCTTGTATTCGGCCCCTTCCTCGAACTCGATCCAGTACAGCCAGTCCCCGTCCTTCTGCGGCACCGAGGTATCGGCTTCCTTGATCCGCGCCCGCATCTCGGTGAACAAGTCGTCGATCAGCCCCTTGCGCGGCGCCATCCGCGCCTCGAACCACGCGTTTTCGGCCTCGAGATGGGCGAGCACGGCCTGGTCGGTCACCTCGGGATAACCGGGATCGCGCAGCCACGCGTAGTCGTCGGTCACGGAGATCCCGTGGTGGGTTACGCTATGAGGTTTCTGCGGAGCGACTGGGGGGGTGTTAAGTGCCATCCCCCGCATCTATGTTGCACTGGTAACCACCGCAACCCGGACCTGCCGCCATGCTGATGAATACTGCCCAAGCCCGCCTCGACGCCCTGCGCCAGGAACTGATCCGGCAAGGGCTGGACGGGTTCGTGATCCCGATCTCGGACGAACATATGAGCGAATATGTCGGCGGCTATGCCCAGCGGCTGGCATGGCTGACCGGGTTCGGCGGTTCGGCCGGAACCGTGGTCGTCCTGAAGGAAGCAGCCGCGATCTTCGTCGATGGGCGCTATACCCTGCAAGTGCGCGATCAGGTCGACGGGCGGCTTTACGCCTACGAATCGGTGCCGCAGACCTCGGTGGCCAAGTGGCTGGGCCAACACGCCGCCGCCGGCGCCAGGATCGGCTACGACGCCTGGCTGCACGGCAAGCGCTGGGCCGATGCCGCCGCCAGGGTGCTGGCCGAAAAGGGCGCCGAACTGGTCGCGGTCGAAGCAAACCCGGTGGACGCGATCTGGGCGGACCGCCCGGCGCCGTCACCCGCGCCCGCCGTGGTCCATCCCGCTGCCTTCACCGGCGAAAGCAGCGAAGCCAAGCGCACCGCGCTCGCCCGGTGGCTGACCGACCAGCAGCTTGATGCGGCGGTGATCTCGGCGCTCGATTCGATTGCATGGCTGCTCAATATCCGCGGGGCGGACGTGGAACGCACCCCCGTCGCGCTGTCGTTCGTCATTGCCCATGCCGATGGCACCGCGCAGTTGTTCATCGCGCCGGAGAAAGTCACGGCTGCGCTGACCGCTCACCTTGGCAGCGCGGTGATCATCCGTGATCGCGCTGCATTCGTGCCCGCCCTGCAGGCGCTGGCGGGCAAAAAGGTCGCGGTCGATCCCGATCGCACCGTCGCCGCGATTGCCGCCACGCTCGCTGCCGCCGGGGCCGACGTGACCGATCGCCCCGATCCCACCATGCTGCCCAAGGCGGTCAAGAACCCGGTCGAACAGGCCGGGCACCGCGCCGCGCAGGCGCGCGACGGCGCGGCGATGGTGCGGTTCCTGCACTGGCTCTCGGTCGAAGGCCCCAAGGGCGCCGTCACCGAGATCGCCGCCGCCGAACGGC
>JANLUV010000124.1:0-4806 GCA_031363685.1 Alphaproteobacteria bacterium
CGCGCGCTCGCGCTCCAGCTTCATCGGCACGGTCGGCTCGCCCCGCGCCCGCCGCGCGGTCACTTCCCCGACATAAGTCGCCAGCGCGGCGTTGTCCGGATCGGCGTGCAGCGCGAACTTCGCGTTCGCCGCAGTGTATTCGTGCGCGCAGTACAGCACCGTCTGCGGCGGCAGTGCAATTAATTGGGGAATTATGCACCTGTCACCGTAATCCGCCGTAATAGTCAGAACGCCGATCACGCCGCGTGCTCAATGGAATTCGTAGCCGCGATCAGGTTGCGCTTGCCGCCGTTACGCCCGCGCCAAATCACACGGTGGCGCCGGGCCCCACCGGCACCGCATCCACCATGACAATCGCTATCGCAGCGGGCTCTGGCCCGTCGCACCGCCATCCGTGGAGGACACCGCGGTCAACCACGGCATCGCCGGGATAGAGTTTCGTTTCACCGGTTTCAGTGACCAGCACGACTTCGCCCCGAAGAATAGTAATATAGTCGATGGTGTTGCTCGCGTGCATTCCAGGGGCAAACAGCCCCTCACTCGGGGGCAGTTCGGCGATGATGAACTTGGTGCCGCCGGTCGCGAACTGAAAGGAAAACGGGCCGCCGCAATCAGCGTTTCCGGCATTGCTGACCGGCATGTCCGCAGTTTGCCAAATCACGCCATCAGTAACGCCGTCGATGATGATGCACGAGCGATCCTGGCCATCCAGCCCCGTGACCACACGCCGAGGCGGCCCGCTCAACGTCCAGTTTTCTGTGATCGACATGCAAATACCCATAAAATGGAGGGGCGACCAGGTTAGCCGATATCGCTTCGTCCGCAACGGCTCATCCACCTGCCGAGGCGTCTGCGCACCCTCGGTCAAATTCCCAGGTTCCTGCCCCAATCTTTGCGGGCCGGTCCAAACCCAGCGCGTCGTTGCTTCAGCCAGCCCATGCCGGCTCGTTCGGCGCTCGCGCATCATGTAACCGCGATATTGCCTGCGCGCGGACGCAACCTTATGGCCACCCTGACCAAAGCGAGAGGCACGACCATCATGTCCGACAATCTTATCGCGCTGTTCTATGCCCGGCAGGCAGACCATCCCGGCAAGCCCGCAGTGGTCTGGCAGGGCGATCCGGTCTGCACATTTGCCGAACTGCCGGCCGCCGTCGGCCGCTATCGCGCCGCGCTGGCCGCGCTGGGCGTGAAGCGCGGCGACCGGGTGATGGTCAAGACCGAGAACTCGCCGGCGTTCGTGTTCACCTACCTGGCCGTGCTGGCGAGCGGGGCGATCTTCGTGCCAATGAACGCCGCCTATACCGCCGCCGAAGTGGCGCTGCTGGTGGAAGACGCCAATCCGGTGCTGCTGGTTCACGCCGCCGCCACCGCGATGCCCGACCCGGCCGGCGACGGGGTGGCGCGGGTCACACTGGAGCCGGACGGCAGCGGTTCGCTGACCGACCTGGCGCTCGGTCTCGCGCCCGACCTGTCGGTCGCGCCAATGGCGGCGGACGATCTGGCCGCGATCCTGTTCACCTCCGGGACTACCGGGCGGCCGAAGGGGGCGATGCTCACGCATGGCAATTTGTGCAGCAACGTCGCGGCGCTATTCGATACCTGGCAATTCTCCGACGCGGACACGATCCTCCACACGCTGCCGCTGTTCCATGCCCACGGCCTGTTCGTCGCGCTCCACCTCGGGCTCTATAGCGCAGCAACAATCACGATGCTGCCCCGGTTCGACGCAGCGACAGTCCGCGCGCTGCTGGGGGACGTTACCGTGTTCATGGGCGTGCCGACGTTCTACACGCGCCTGCTCGAACGGGCCGATTTCGACCGTGCCGCCTGCGCCGGGGTCCGCCTGTTCATCAGCGGGTCCGCCCCGCTGCTGCCCTCTGTATTCACCGCCTTTGCCGAACGGACCGGCCACCGCATCCTCGAACGCTATGGCATGACCGAGGCGCTGATGATCACCTCCAATCCCTATGCGCAGGACGGCCGCATTCCCGGCACGGTCGGCTATCCCCTGCCCGGCGTTGCGCTGCGCGTGGTCGACGGCGCGCGGCAGGAACTGCTGCCGGGCGAGACCGGCGAGATCGAGATCAAGGGGCCGAACCTGTGCGCCGGATACTGGCGCCGCGCCGAGGCGACCGCCGAAAGTTTCTATCCCGATGGCTTCTTCCGCACCGGCGATACCGGCTACAAGGGAACGGACGGCCGGATCACCATCGCCGGCCGGTCGAAGGACCTGATCATCTCGGGCGGGTTCAACGTCTATCCGGCCGAGCTGGAAATGCTGTTCGGCGAAGTGCCGGGGGTGGTCGATGTCGCCGTCATCGGCGTGCCCCATCCCGATTTCGGCGAGGCGGTGGTCGCGGTGGTCACGGTGGACGGTTGCAACTTCGATCCAGCTGCGTTGCAAGCCGTTGCAGCCGAGAAGCTGGCCCGGTTCAAGCAGCCCAAGGCGATCCACATCCTGCCCGAATTCCCCCGCAACGCAATGGGCAAGATCCTCAAGGCCGAGCTGCGCCAGCGCTATGCCGATAGCTTCGCCCGCTGAGCTGGTCGGCCGGATCGAACACAACGGCCGGGATTGCCGCAGCGAGAACTTGGTCCGGTCAGGGCACTTGGCCAACTAGCGGGTTTCGGCAATTTCCCGCTCATCCTTGATCCGCAACATGGCCTCATGGCATACGGTGGAAGTCTGGTTTATCCGGGAAATCATGCAGGCTTCGACCTTCCTGCGGCTGAACGATTTCATCTCGGCCGGGCACAGCCGTTTCGCTTCCTGGGCGCAGGCCTTTTTGCCAAGGTCGGGCGCACCGTAAGCGGGTGTGGTGACCGCAAGCAGCGCCGTGGCGGCGACGCAGCCCGGGACATGTCGAAGCAAGGTCGCAATCATCATCAGACCTTCCATAATTCAAGCGCCGGCCATAATTCAAGCGCCGGCCATAATTCAAGCGCCGGTTGTAGCGCCCGCCGAGCGAGGAGCATCAGGCAGGAATTTCACCGTACAGCGCCTGCGTTTCGCTGCGGATCCTGACCCACAACATCGCGGCGTTGAGTAGCGAAAAGGTGATGGCGATCGCGGTCAGCCCGAACACCAGCGGCAACACCGCAATTTCGCCGATGACCACGCAATAGTTCGGGTGACGCAGCAACCGGAACGGTCCCCCGGACACCAGCGGGGCACCGGGCAACACGATGATCCGCGTTGTCCAGCGCCGCCCGAGCGTTGCCAGCACCCAGATCCGCAAGCCCTGAAGCACCACGAAAATGCTGAGGAGCGCCAGGTTTACCGGGCGGTTCCCCGCCGTCAGCCATAGCGACACCAGCCACGCTGCATGGAGCGCAACCATCGCCGGATAATGCGCGCGCCCGATCTCGATCGCGCCGCGCGAGCGCAGGTAGGCGGTGTTGCTCGCCGCGATTGCCAGTTCGCCAAGACGCTGGATCGTGACGAGTGCCAGGATCACGTAAGGAAGCGTCATGCAGCGCGTCTCAGCGTGACAGTGCTGGCGGTAAACCCGGGCCCAAGCGCGGTCAGCACGGACAGTGGTGGCAGTTCCTGCGCCCGCACGCGATCGAGCACGAACAGGGCAGTCGGCGCAGACATATTGCCGTGGCACCGGAGCACTTCGCGTTCGTGGTCAAGCGAGCCCTGGTTGAGCATCAGTGCGGTTTCCATGGCATCGACGACCTTTGCCCCGCCCGGATGACAAATAAACCGATCGACATCGCCGATCTGCAACCCCTGCTGGTCCAGCATCTGCGCCATCGCTTCGGGCAGGTGACGGCGGGCGAAGGCCGGGATGGCGCGGTTCAGTATGACCCCGAACCCGCTAGGCTCCATCTGCCAGCCCATGATATCAAGCGTGTCAGGCCAGGTTTTCTCGGCGCTGCCGGTGATCTGGGCGAAGCCCTCGTCTCCGGCCCTGACGATACAGGCCGCAGCGCCGTCGCCGAACAGCGCGGTGGCGACGATGTCCGCCTTGTCGACTGCGGCGGTTCGCAGGGCCAGGCTGCACAATTCCACGGTGACGAGCAGCACTGTGGAACCCGGCGCGGCTTGCGCCAGTTTCGCCGCAAGGCCCAATCCGGACACGCCCCCGGCGCAGCCCAGCCCGAATACGGGTACGCGGACCACATCGCTGCGAAACCCCATCCGGCCGAGCGCGCGCGCCTCGAGGCTGGGCGTTGCGATCCCGGTCGAGGACACCGTTACGATCGTGTCGATCGCATCCGCTGCGAGCCCCGCTTCGGCCAGTGCCTGTCGGGCGACCGTCACGAACAGATCCACCGCCACTTCGAGGTAGACTGCAGTCCGTTCGGTAAAGCTCCTCGGTTCGAGATACCACTCGACCGGGCGCGCCAACTGGCGATACGCGATGCCGGCATTGGCAAACACCGCAGTCATGCGCTCAAAATCGGGCAACTGATGCGCCATGAGATCACGGGCCGCCGCAAGGGCAACCTCCTGGTCGAGCACGTGAGGAGGCGTCGCGGTAGCGAGCGAAACAAGGGTTACCGGTGTTGTCATACCTGTCCAATCAGACCGGCTGACCGGCTAATGTCGATTGCAGAAGAAACGAGGTACTAACATATGCGTTCCTAGCTGCGCGCAAACGATTCCTGCAACCTGCACGTATCGGTCGCCACGTTCCGGACAGGGCTTCTCATGAACCATGACGCTATGCCCGCCGCCAGTCTGCGCACGTGGACCGGATTCATCATCATGTGCCTCCACAGCAGCGCGTTCGCGGTGGGCATCACGAAGAAGGGCGATATCAACAGCACGCGCACGATGCCGCGGCCCGGGAA
>JANLUV010000142.1:0-3018 GCA_031363685.1 Alphaproteobacteria bacterium
CATGCGCTCCTTGCTCTGCGGTACGACACCCCCTGTCAATAGCTGCCGACCACGGCTAGGATGCTGCGCGTGTTGGAACATATATCTATTTCTCAAGAGCTTAGCCTTCTGGCCGCGTGCGATCTTGCCGATGATGGCGCACTCGCGGCAAAAATAGATGCTGCAGTGCAGTCAAATTTCGACTGGGATCGGTTCGCCGACCTGGCCTGTCAGCACGCCATGGCGGGGCTGGTCGCGGACCGGATGGGCCGACTGGCGCAGCACGCGGTGCCGCTTGCCATTGCCCGATCCCTGGGCGGCTATCTCCAGACTGGTGCGGTGCTCCAGCTGTCACAGACCGCGACATCGGTCGGGCTGACCCGGGCACTGGAGCAGGCCGGCGTGCGCTCGATCGTGCTGAAGGGCATGGCGCTCGCGCACATGTTGTACCCCGGCACCCCGCACTGGCGCGTATCGACCGACATCGACCTGCTGATTGCATCGGAAGACCTGGCGGCCGCAGACCGGGTGCTGCGCGAGGCCGGTTTCGACCGGCGCTGGCCGAGCGCCGACCCGCCCGAGCGGGGGCGGGATATGTTTCTGCTGCTCGCCAACGTCTATGATTATGTTCACCCGCGCAGCGGCGAACTGATCGAACTGCATCACCGGATCACGCTCAACCCGCACTGGACCGCGGCGGGTTTCGATGAGCTTTACCGCACTTCGGCCGTGATCGCGACCGCGCAAGGCCCGATCCGCGGGCTCGATGGAGCACAGCTGGTGAGCTACTTGTGCTGGCATGCCTTCGCGCACGCGGGGTTCCGGGTGAAGTGGTTCTGCGACATCGTCCGGGCGCTGCGGCGAACGGGCGCGCGGACTGGCGCCGAGCTGTGCCCGGCCGAGGCAGGGTTTCCGCAACGGCATATCGAACTGGCCGACGTGCTGGTGGCGGCCATCCTGGCGCAAGGCCTGGACGAGCACGCGGCGGGCCCCGTGCCCGCCGCCGCAGCGCGGTGGCGGCATCAGGTGCAGCGCATCATCGCCGACATGGAAGCGCCGCACGACCTGCCGACCACGCGCAGCCTGGCGCTGCTGCCGGGTGAAGTGGCGTTCCGGCTGTTCCTGGCCCGGCTGTCGCCCGGCGCGAAGGGCAAAGCCTATGAACTGCTGCGCGCCACCAGCGATCCGCGCGATGTCAGCCTGCTCCGGCTTGGCGCCCGGTTCGCGCCGCTTTACGTGCTGGTCGGCCCGGTCCTCGCGATCCGGCGTTATGTGCTGGCGCTGGCCGGCCGCGAGGACGCGATGCCGCATCTGCACTAGCCTTGCCAAACTGTGCATTGCACAATTTCGCCTGCGGGTTTACCCGCTTAAAGCTGCTGTTCCGAAAGGGAGACTGTCGTGGTTCCGGATCCGAACTGGTACGATTCCCTGTGGCTCAAGGCCTATCTGGCGGCCAAGGACGTGATCGGCCGCGTCGCGCCGAACCGGCTGGACGATTTCGTTCACGCTTTCGACATCCTGCGGACCCGGCCCGATTTCGTCGCACGGCACATGCCCCAAATGATCGATCCGGCGCTGCTTGCCGAACTTCGCGCGATTGTCCGGGCCATTCCTCAGGACAAGTACGAGTTCGAGGAAATCAAGGCATTCGGCCGGTTCGTGGTCCATGATCTGCCGGAATTCACCGCACTTCAGCACAAGTTTGTCGATCAGGTGTCCGAATGGGCCGGGGAAACGGTCGAGCCGTGGTACAATTTTCTCAGCCTGTACACGCGCATGGGCGTCTGCCGGCCGCACCTCGATTCGCCCGAGGCAAAATGGACACTTGATCTGTGCCTTGACCAGAGCGAGCCGTGGCCGATCCATTTCAGCCAGATCGTGCCCTGGCCGGAACGGCGCGCGGAAGTTGCCGCCTTGGCCAGTGCCGCCATCCCCGAGCAGGCAAACCTGCAATTCCGCGCGGTAGCGATGGATCCGGGTGATGCGATCCTGTTTTCAGGCAGCAGCCAGTGGCACTATCGCGATCCGTTGCCGCATGATGGCCGCAAACACTTCTGCGATCTGCTGTTCCTGCACTTTGTCCCGCGCGGCGCGGGAGACCTGATCTTGCCGGCAAACTGGGCGCTGTTGTTCGGCATTCCCGAACTGGCGGAGCTTCCCGGTCTGGCCGAAGCGGCCTAGCGGGCGGGGATCAGGCCGGCTTTACCAGGCCCTTTTCAGCGAGCTGGCCCGCCAGCGCGATAACGTCCTGCTCAAGCTGATCGCGCGCCACTTCGTATTGCGGTTCCAGAATATCGCAGGCTTCGCCCAGCGACTTGTGGTCCTCGATCGCCTTCCACACTTCGCCGCCGATCGGGTCGAGCCCGAAATAGGTCCCGCTATCCAGATCGAGCAGCATAGTATCCCCGCCGACCCCGCGCGTGACAACCGACGGCGCTACTTCCATTCTGGAATCGAGATTCAACTGCATTTGCCTCCCTTTCGAGCGTTCGTGATTATCGCTTCCAGCACACTCGGCAAGTCTGCATAGTCACGCGGGTAATCGAGCGAGTAACAGCCGATCTGTTCCGCAACATCGCCCAGGCGATTGAACAGTGCTCTTACCCGCGGACGGTCTTCCACATCAAGGATGAAGGAATGGCCCATCAAGGCGCTAAGCGCTTCGGTCGGCGTCAGCTTGGTTATCATTGTCTGTTTGCAACCGCTGGGTTCAGCCAGAACATACAGCGCGGCAAGTGGTACTGCCGTGTCGTGAAACGGAATTTCCGCGCTGGCATGAAGACGTTCCTTCCACAGCTCCACCTCGGGCAGCGGCGCGTGCCGATCGAGTATCGCGGCCTCGCTATCGGCACACAGGCGCAGGATCGGTCGCCGGGGGCGCACGCAGTAGCCGGTATCGGACGGGTCGAGAATCAGTCCATCGTCGGTCAGGAATGGAAATCCGGCGCGGGCAAACGCGGCCGCCAAAGTTGATTTACCCCGCCCGGTCGGGCCGATAAAGCCAACTGCGACGCCGTCGATCGCGATGCCGCTGGCATG
>JANLUV010000144.1:0-1709 GCA_031363685.1 Alphaproteobacteria bacterium
CTAGTGGTTAGGCCGCAACAAAAGAATCCCTTGTAACGCCCCGGAAGTGGCAGACTTCTGCCATTCTCCGAGGGAACCATCAGTCTGAATCAATCCACTAGCGCCTGTTGGCGATGCCTGTCGCACCCCAGCCACACTTGCCAAACAAACGGCGGGCAAAGCCGCAGCCCGCCCGCCGTTCGCAGCGCCAGCCCGGTCGGGCCGGATCACATCTTCTTTTCGGCCTCGCCGATCGCCTTTTCCGCGCCCGGATCGCCCTCCGCTTTGAAATCCGCAGCGGCGGCGGCGGCCGCGGCGGCGGCGTCTTCCGGCGGGGCACCAGCGTTGGGATCGGTCGCGGCGGCGGTCGGCGCCATATCGGGGGCGGGCATCGCGGCCACGGTGCTTACCGCTTCCTCGGCTGGCATTTCGGCGTTGTCAGGCGTGGCCGGCTCACTGGCAGTGTCAGAGCTGCCGCACGAAGCCAGCGCGAAAGCGGCGGCCGAAACAAACGCGGCGTAGACGTACTTCTTCATGGCATCAGCCCCTTCAACGGATATTCTGTCGGCGATGGTTTTAGGGTTGGCCCCCTCAGCCAGCAAGCCCGAATTCCCGGCCTTGCGCACATATAAAGATATCTTTATATGGCTTCGGACGATGAAGCTTGAACTCACCTTGCGCGCGCTGGCGGACCCGACCCGGTTACGCATCATGCGTCTGCTCGCCAACATGGAACTGGCGGTGGGCGAACTGGCGCACGTGCTGGGGCAAAGCCAGCCGCGCGTGTCGCGCCATATCAAGATCCTGTGCGATGCCGGCCTGGCCGAACGCCGCCGCGAAGGCAGCTGGGTGTTCCTGCGGATCGCGATAACCGACGGCGCGGCTCCTTCCCTGGGCGGCACGGTGGCGCGGCTGCTGGCCATTGGCGAGGCCGAGGATGCCGGCTTTGCCGCCCGCTGCGCCGAGGATCGCCGCCACCTTGCCGCCACCCGCGCCGCGCGCGAAGCGCAGGCCGCCGCCTATTTCGCCCGCCACGCGGCCGAGTGGGACACGCTCCGCTCGCTCCATTCGCCGGACGGGCCGGTCGAGGCCGCACTGGCCCGCGCGCTGGACCGGGAAAACCTTGGCGCGCTGCTCGATGTCGGAACCGGCACCGGGCGGATGGCCGAATTGTTCGCCCCGCGCGCGACCAGCCTGATCGCGTTCGACAAAAGCCCGGAAATGCTTCGCCTCGCCCGCGCCCGGCTGCAGCACCTGCCGGCGGGCAAGGTCGATCTCCAGCAGGGCGATTTCGCCGCGCTGCCGTTCGCGGGCGGTGCGTTCGACGCCGTGCTGTTCCATCAGGTGCTGCACTATGCGCAGGAACCCGCAACCGTGCTGGCCGAGGCCGCGCGCGTTACCCGGCCGGGCGGGCGGATCGCGGTGGTCGATTTCGCCGCGCACGGGCACGAGGAATTGCGCAGCCTTCACGCCCACGCCCGCCTCGGCTTTGCCGATGAGCAGATGCTGGCGCTGCTGATCGCTGCGGGCTATGCGCCCGACGCGCCGCTGGCGGTGCCTGGCATCGGCCCCGGCCAGCCGCTGACCGTGAAAATCTGGACCGGCACGCGCGTTGACGCCGCCCGGCCGACACCCGAGGATACCCGATGATCGCCCCCGGAACCCCTTTATTTGCCGATATCCCGGGCGATATCGCGGTCTCGTTCGAATTCTTCCCGCCCAAGTCAGAG
>JANLUV010000158.1:0-1731 GCA_031363685.1 Alphaproteobacteria bacterium
GCAGTGCCAACGGCGAAATCCTCGCCCGCATTCCCACCGGCGGAGCCATCGCCGGCGGGATCATCACCTATATCGCGCAATCGCAGCAGTTCGTGGCGGTGACGTCAGGCAATATCTCGCGATCCACCTGGCCGCAGGCGACCGGCATTCCCACGTTGATCATCTATCGCCTTGGAAACGGTGCCAGAAAGTCGGCCGGCGCTGAACAAAGTCACGCGGCGGTTGCGCCCGTTCCGGCGGTGGCGCTGGTGGGCGACCCGAAGCAGGGCCAAGGCGTGTTCAGCAGTATGTGCGTCAGTTGCCATGGCGGCGAGGGCGAGGGTGGCACTGGGCTGCCGCTCAAGGGCGTGAGCACACGCATGACCGAGGCAGAGACGAAAGCCTTCATCCGCAACCCACAATCGCGGAACCCGAATTCGCCGATGCCACGCCTTTACCCTGTCATGCTGTCGGAAAAACAGTTGGCTGACGTGTCTGCCTATATACGAACGTTACAATAGATTTCTTAATTATATTAATGAATAAAGTGCATAATTTCATTAATGTGAAAAATATTGCTTTAACAGGGAGGGTATTATGAATAAATTATTTACGGCTTTTACGAGCGTGTCGGTGGCAGCCCTGTGCTGCGCTCCGGCCTATGCGCAGGACGCATCGGCCGAGGCCGATACCGGCGGCATCAAGGAAATCGTCGTCACCGCGCAGAAGCGTTCGGAAAACATCAACAAGGTCGGCCTGTCGATCACTGCGGTCACGGCGGATACGCTGGTCAAGGCCAACATCACCTCGGCTTCGGAACTGCAGAAGGTCGTCCCCGGCTTTACTTTCACGGATTCGCCGCGCGGCACGCCGGTCTTCGCGATCCGCGGCATCGGCTTCCAGGATTCGACCGTGGGTTCGGCTTCGACCGTCGCGACGTACCTTGATGAAGTCTCGGTTCCGTTCCCGATGGAAAACCGCTTCCCGACGCTCGATCTGGAGCGGGTTGAAGTCCTGAAGGGTCCGCAGGGCATTCTGTTCGGCCAGAACTCGACCGCTGGTGCGATCAACTTCATCGCCGCCAAGCCGACCCAGGAACTGCACGCCGGTGCCGACCTCAGCTATGGCCGGTTCAATACCGTCCAGGGCAGCGCCTTCATCAGCGGCGGACTGACCGACAACCTGCGCGCGCGCCTCAGCTTCATGGGCGTTCACTCGGGCACCTGGCAGACCAACCGCTGGCTGAATGGCAAGACCGGCATCGCCTATAACGACCTTGTCAACGGCCCGGCCACCGTGGCTGGCCTGATCAATGCTCCCGGCCGCGAAGCCAGTGTCGAATCCATCATTGCGGCGAACACCCATGCGGTCCCGCTCGGCCGCAACACCCAGAACGGTCTTGGCGCCAAGCGTGGTTTCGCTGGTCGGTTGATCACCGAATGGGAGCCGACTGACAAGCTCAAGATGACGCTTAACGTCAACGGCTGGATCGACAAGTCGGACACCCAGGCGGCGCAACTGCTCTATGCGTTCCCGCTGGTGGCCACCGCACCATACATCCCGTATGATCGTTATCCGACCCCGCCGCAGGACGCGCGTTCGGCTGACTGGGATCCGTACCTGAACACCAACCGTATCCCTAACTCGATCGGGAAGCAGGAAAAGCTGCAGCGCGACGATAACTTCTTCCAGGCGTCACTGCGCGCTGACTACAAGATCACCGAAGACCTGACGCTGACGTCGATCACCGGC
>JANLUV010000217.1:0-3101 GCA_031363685.1 Alphaproteobacteria bacterium
GGCTCCGGCCGCCGCTCCGGCCGCCGCCGGGAAGCAGCCCTCGGGCCGCTGAGGCACCACGGTGAGCAGGGGGCAGGAATGACCGATCCGGCCGGTGAAGCCACGGCAGTGGCCGCAAAGACGCTCGACATCCGGGCGATCCTGGCGGCGCTCCCGCACCGTTACCCGATGCTGCTGGTTGACCGCGTGATCAGCCTCGTCGCCGACGAGGAAATCCACGCGGTCAAGGCCGTCAGCTTCAACGAGGGGTTTTTCCAGGGCCATTTCCCCGGCCGGCCGATCATGCCCGGCGTGCTTCAGATCGAGGCGCTGGCGCAGGCCGCCGGCAACCTCGCGGTCGAAAGCCTGGGCCGGTCGGGCACCGGCAAGCTGGTTTATTTCATGGCGATCGAGCAAGCCAAGTTCCGCACGCCGGTGGAACCGGGCGTCCTGCTCGACCTGCGGGTCGGATTTGTCCAGAAGCGGGCCAAGGTCTGCAAGTTCTGGGGCAAGGCCATGCTGGGCGACAAGGTGGCCTGCGAGGTCCGGTTCACCGCGATGATCGCCGATCCGCCGGAAGGCTGACATTATCGCGGGGCCTGCGACAGGCTCAGGCTGAGCGGGTTCCGGGACAGGGTCTTGCGAAACGTCCGCTCAACCTGAGCCTGTCGAAGGATGTCGCGACCGTTGCCAACGCATCCTTGCCATGTTGCGGTTCCGCCGCTATGCGCCCCCATCTTCTTCCAAAGGCCGGTCGGAACCGGCCGTCAGCGAAAGACGTGCATCATGAAGGCCGATATCCATCCCGACTACCACATGATCAAGGTGCAGATGACCAACGGCAGCGTGTTTGAAACCCGCTCTACCTGGGGCAAGGAAGGCGCCACGATGACGCTGGATATCGACCCGACCTCGCACCCGGCGTGGACCGGCGGCACCCGCCAGCTCGATCAGGGTGGCCGCGTTGCGCAGTTCAACAAGCGTTTCGGCGGTCTTTCGCTCAAGAAGGCCTGAGGCCCGGCGCATCAGCGATACGGGAAAAGGGCGGCTTCGGCCGCCCTTTTTTGTTGGCGGTCAAATGGCAGGCAATCACGCAATCCGATCTTGCTCGTCATCCTGAACTTAGTTCAGGAGGACGGTGGAGGGAACATCCGCCCCCACGCAATCCGGTTCACTCCCACGGGCGTTCGCGATACCACTTGGTGATCACGTACTTGTGGCCCTTGCGGACCTTCATCGCGTGGTGGAGGGTAGCCGGATTGACCGTGCCGTCAGCCAGGCGGTTGTTCCAGCAAAGCAGTTTGCCGCGCTCGGGCTGGACGGTCTTGTCGATCGCCTTGAACCGGGTGGCGCCGCCCGCCGCGACATCGTTGAGATAGATCATGAAGGTCCAGGTGCGCTGGCCGGGGCCGGCGCAAAACCGTTCGTAATCGGCGCCCCACGGGTCGAAAAAGTCGGTGTGGGTCTTGAATTCCTGGCCCACTTCATACCGCTGGCCCTGCAGCGGCTCGCCATGGACCACAGCGATCCCGTTCAATGCGTGGAGCTGGTATTCCAGCGCCTGAGTCACCGGGTCGTCGAGCGAGAAGTGGCAGGTCTCGCTGGTGCGGAAGGTATTGTCGCCATTGGCGTCGGCGATCGTGGAGGGCATGCGTTCCGCCTCGATCCGCGTGACCAGCGCATCGCATTCGGCCGCGTTCAGGAAGCTGCGGACGGTGAACAGCTCGAGCCGCGGTGAGGGAAATCGCTGCACGCCGGGGCGGGCCATCAGGTGGTGGGCGGACGATTCGCCAGGTTCGGACATGCGCGCAATCTAGCGCGATCTGCCCGGAAAGGGAGCAGCCGAAGTTTTTTCTTCCCAATCGCCCCGCCCTGTGCGAAAGGCGCGCCCCTGCACGGACCGCCGCCCAACGGCGGTACCGCTGCTGCGTGAATATGGCGATCGTAGCTCAGTTGGTTAGAGCGCCGGTTTGTGGTACCGGAGGTCGTGGGTTCAAAACCCATCGGTCGCCCCATTTTTCTCCAGGTTTTCCGCCGCTCTCGGCGGAGCAGAACCGGAGGTCCTAGGTTCAAGTGAACCTTGGCGAGGGAGAAGAGGCCCCGACTGCCTCAAATCCCCCGTTTTGACCTCCCCTGGGGGTACCCGTGACAGCCCCCTCCGAACTGGAGGGCCGCATGGCAGATTACACGATTGGCAAGCTGACCCGCACCCGCGCTAACGGGAGCAAGCACTGGGCCTACTGCATCATCTGGTGGGACGGCAGCCGCCGCAAACGCATCTCGCTCAAGACTGCCGACCGTGTGAGTGCCGAGGCAGAGGCCCGCAGGCTTTGGGAGCGGCTGGCCAAGCCGCAAGAGCTGAATACCGTGGGCGACATTATCGATGCCTACCTGGGGCCGCTGGGTAGCCCTAGTGGCGTCCCGGACGACAAGCGCAAGCGGGAAGCTTGGCGGGCGGCCAAGGGTTACTGGGCGGACCTCAATCCGCGCGTGATCGATGAACAGGTAAGCCTCGCGTACCCGGTTTGGCGCAAACGGGCGGTCAACACGCATCGGTCGGAGTTGTCCCTGGTCCGCACGGCGCTCAACTGGGCGGTGAGGCAGAACAAGCTGGAGAAAGCCCCGAAGATCACCTTGCCGCCCCAACCGGAAACCAGCGCCGGGCACCTGACCAAGGTTCAGTTTCGCAAGTTCCTGAATGGGTGCGCGGCGCCGCACGTCAAGCTGTTCGCCATGCTCGCGGTCACCACCGGCGGTCGTAAGTCGGCCATCCTGGAGGCCAAATGGAGCCAGGTAGACTTCGACCGTGCGCTGCTCCAGCTCAACCCGGAGGGGAGGACGCAGAATAGCAAGTTCCGTGCGACCGTGCCGCTCAATGGCGTGATCCTGCCCGCGCTGAAGGAAGCACGAAAAGAGGCGAGCAGCCCGTATATAATCGAACACCGGGGGGCGAGGTTGCTCGACATCAAGAAGGGCATCCTAGCCGCTGCTAGGCGGAGTGGGGTGAGGGCGCACCCGCACATGTTCAGGCACAGTGCTGCTGTCTGGATGGCCGAAGACCGCGTACCGATGTCGGAAATCGCCGCCTACCTCGGGCACCGCGACATCAACGTGACCACACG
>JANLUV010000220.1:0-3401 GCA_031363685.1 Alphaproteobacteria bacterium
AAGTGGTCCGCATCTGGGGGCTCGACAATATCGCATCGGTGCCGCTGCCGCGCGCTAATGGCGTGGCGCGGCCGACTGCGACGCCGGTGCAGAAGCTGGAACGCCGCCTGCGCCGCGCGGCCGCCGCGCGCGGGTTGAACGAGGCGGTGACGTGGTCGTTCCTGCCTTGGCTCCAAGCGTGGCATTTCGCCGACCATGACTGTGATCTTTGGGTCTTATCCAATCCAATTTCGCAAGATATGGATGCCATGCGCCCCTCGCTGCTGCCGGGCTTGCTGTCCGCCGCACGGCGCAATCTCGATCGCGGTGCGTCTGGCCTGCGCCTGTTCGAGATCGGGCGGCGCTACTTGCGCGGCGAAAACGGGCGCAGCGATGAACGGCTGACGCTGGCGGTGGTGCTGGCGGGCGACAAGACCGCGCGCGGCTGGGATCAGCGGGCATTTGGTGGCAAGGCCGCGCCATTCGACGCCTATGACGCCAAGGCCGAGGCGCTGGCGCTGCTGGCTGAGGCGGGCGCTCCGGTCAACAGCCTGCAGGTGATGGGCGAAGCGGGGCCGCAGTTCCATCCCGGCCAGTCCGCCACCTTGCGGCTGGGGTCGAAGACGGTGCTGGCGCGGTTCGGGATGCTGCATCCGGCGACGGCGAAGGCGTTCGACCTTGATGGCCCGGTCGCGGCGGTCGAGTTGTTTCTCGATGCCAATCCGGGCAAGCGCGGGACGGGCGGGTTCGCCCGCGCCGCCTATGCGCCCCCGGTGCTGCAGGCGGTGACCCGCGATTTCGCGTTCCTCGTCGCAGCGGAAATCCCGGCGGGGGATCTGGTCCGCGTGATTCGCGGGGCGGACAAGGCCAACATTGTCGCCGTGCGGGTGTTCGATGATTTCCGGGGCAGCGGGGTGCCGGAAGGGCACAAGTCGCTGGCGGTCGAAGTGACGCTCCAGCCGGTCGACAAGAGCTATGCCGAAGGCGATCTCAAGGTGATTGCCGACAAGGTGACTGCCGCTGCCGCCAAACTTGGCGCACAATTGCGCAGTTAGCAGATTCGCGGACAGCTTGAGGGGGCGAAGTGACCGACCTGATCCAGATCGCCTCCGACCGCCTGACCGCGCGCATCCACCCGCACGGCGCGGAATTGTGGTCGCTGACCGACCCGGCCGGGGCCGAATACATGACCGCTGCCGATCCGGCGTTCTGGACTGGCCATGCCCCGGTGCTGTTCCCGATCGTCGGGGCGTTGCGGCACGGCTGCTACCGGATCGGCCGGCAGACCTACCAGTTGCCCAAGCACGGCTTTGCCCGGAACAGCTGGTTTGACGTCGCCGAGCAGGGCGCGGGTCATGTCCGGTTCCGCCTGATCGACAGCGCGGAAACCCGCACCGCCTGGCCGTTCCCGTTCATCCTCGACATGGAATTCCGCGCCGAAGGCGATACCTTGCGGATGGTCGCGAGCGTCACCAATCCCGCCGACGAGCCGCTGTGGTTCAGCTTCGGCTTTCACCCGGCCTTCGCCTGGCCGCTGCCCGGCGGGGCAGACAAGGCCGCGCACCGGGTCACGTTCGCTGCGCCCGAACCCGAGCCGATCCGCCGGATCGATCCGCCGAGCGGCCTGCTGCTGTCCGAACTTGAGCCGACGCCGGTTGTCGGCAATGAACTGACGCCCGCTGCGGCGCAGTTCGGCGGGGATGCGCTGATCTGGGATCGCCTTTCCAGCCGTTCGCTCACCTTCGGTGCGGCTGGCGGCAGCCGGCTGGAGATCGGCTTTCCCGATTGCTCCATGCTGGGCATCTGGCAGAAGCCCGGGGCGGATTACCTGTGCATCGAGCCGTGGCAGGGGATCGCCGATCCGGCCGACTGGGAAGGGGATTTCCGGACCAAGCCGGGAGTGATCGCACTGGCACCGGGTGCTTCGCGCAGCTTTCGCATGGACGTGAGGGTCGTGCCCAGCGCGTGCTGACTGCTCTCGCTTTTACCTGCAAATCTCTTTAACCGCGCGGCCCATGAGCAAGAGTTCCACGCGCCGCACCTTCGCGATCATTTCCCACCCGGATGCGGGCAAGACCACGCTGACCGAAAAACTGCTGCTGCAAGGCGGCGCGATCCACCTGGCCGGCGAGGTCAAGGCGCGCGGCCAGGCGCGGCGCGCGCGGTCGGACTGGATGAAGATCGAGCAGCAGCGCGGGATTTCCGTGACCAGCTCGGTGATGACCTTCCAGAAGGACGATATCACCTTCAATCTGCTCGATACTCCGGGCCACGAGGACTTTTCGGAAGATACCTACCGGACGCTGACGGCGGTCGATTCGGCGATCATGGTGATCGACGCGGCCAAGGGCATCGAGCCGCAGACCCGCAAGCTGTTCGAGGTTTGCCGGATGCGGTCGGTGCCGATCATCACCTTCGTCAACAAGGTGGACCGCGAGGGGCGCAGCGTGTTCGACACGCTGGATGAGGTGGCCGACGCGCTGGCGCTGGATGTGGTGCCGATGTCGTGGCCGGTCGGGCTGGGCGGGGAGTTTCAGGGCGTGCTCGACTTCGCCACCGGGCTGACCGCGCGGCCCGAAGGGGACAGCCGTGAGTTTCTGGGCAAGCGGGAAAAGTTCGAGTTGCCGGCGGACATCGCCGACCAGGTCGAACTGGCGCGAGGCGGCTATCCCGGGTTCGACCTGGCGGCCTATCGCCATGGCGACCTGACACCGGTTTATTTCGGATCGGCGCTGAAGAGCTTTGGCGTGGCGGAACTGATTGATGCCATTGCCAGATATGCCCCGCCGCCGCGCCCGCAATCGTCCGATCAGGGCGAGGTCAGCCCCGATCGGGCGGATGTGACCGGGTTCATCTTCAAGGTCCAGGCCAACATGGACCCGCAGCATCGTGACCGGATCGCGTTCATGCGGATGGTGTCGGGCACGTTCAAGCGGGGCATGAAGCTGATCCCCTCCGGGCTGGGCAAGCCGATCGCGGTCCATTCCCCGATCCTGTTCTTCGCGCAGGACCGCGAGATTGCCGACAGCGCCGAGGCGGGCGATATCATCGGGATTCCGAACCACGGCACGTTGCGGGTGGGCGATACGCTGTCCGAGCGGAACGACGTGCGCTTTACCGGCCTGCCGAACTTCGCGCCGGAAATCCTGCGCCGGGTGGTGCTGAAAGATCCTACGAAAACCAAGCAGTTACGCAAGGCGCTCGACGATCTTTCGGAGGAGGGCGTGATCCAGGTGTTCTATCCGGAGATCGGTGCGCAGTGGATCATCGGCGTGGTCGGCCAGCTTCAGCTGGATGTGCTGATCAGCCGGCTGGAGGCGGAATACAAGGTCGAGGCGGTGCTGGAAGCATCGCCGTTCGATACCGCGCGGTGGCTCAAGGGAACGGATGCCGCGCTGAAGACGTTTGCCGACTTCAACAAG
>JANLUV010000077.1:0-5134 GCA_031363685.1 Alphaproteobacteria bacterium
CGGCAGGAACATGTAGGTCACGCGGTTGCGTTCGATCGCGGCGATCACATCCGCCCCATCGAATTTCGGCAGCACCACCACCGTCCCGCCCAGCGCCATGCTGGCCAGCGCCAGCGGCCCGGCGGCATGAGTCATCGGCGCGGCCACGAGGTTCACCGGCGGCTGCTTCATCGGCATGGAAGCGACCAGGCTGGAGACCAGCGCCTGCCAGTTACCGTTGCTGAGCATCACGCCCTTGGATCGTCCGGTCGTCCCGCCGGTACTGCCAAGGAAGCCCAGTTCGTCAGGCTTTCCGGCGCGGCGCTGCGGCACCGGTTCGGCGCTTTCAACCATCAGGTCGCCGAGATACGCGTCGGCCTCCGGAAAGGGGCGGTCGAGTGCGATATAGCGGCGGATGTTCGGGCAATCCTGCCGGAACGTGGCGATCCGGTCGGCCGCCTCGGAATTGACGAACAGCGTATCGACGTCGAGCAGGTCGAGCAGGTAGGCGTTTTCCCCCACCGCGGCGCGGTTATTCGCCATCACCCACACGCCATCGGCGCGCAGGATGCCAAGGATCGCCTCGAACGCCAGCGCCGAATTGCCGCTGAGCACGGCGGCGTGGGCGCCCGCCGCGAATCCGTCGGCGATCAGTCCGCGCGCGATCGCGTTGCTGCGGGTGCGGACCTCGTCATACGTGCGGACAGCGCCGCCCTCGATCATGCAGGGCCGATTGTGCGCCATGCGCGCGCCCCGGTCGAAGAAGTCGATCATCCGCATCAGCCGCACCCCGCACTCAACGCCGCATCGACAGTTCGAATTCGCTCGACCGCAGCTGCACTGCCGGCAGCGTCGCCACCCGCATCAGCCGCGCGACCTGATCGAGTTCGGGCGAGGACAGCGTCGGGTAATCCTGCCGGATCGGCCCGGCGGCGCGCATCTTGTCGATGTCGGCACCTGGCACCAGCGCCCGCAGCAGCAGTTCGTCGTCATCGCCGTTCGTGCCGTGGCGGCGATGCAGTTCGGCCCGGTCCGGCTGTTCGGGCGGGGTGGCGACGATTTCCCGCGCGCGGGGCGAGGACATAATCTTGTCCATCACGTCCGGATCGAACGGCGCAACCGGATCGCCATAATACCCGGCGGCGTACTGGATCACTTCATCCGGCACGACGGAATAGCGCCGGCCGGTGACGATGTTGAGCACCGCGACCGTGCCGACCAACTGCGCGAACGGCGTCGCCATGCCGGGATAACCCAGTTCGCGGCGCACTTCGGCCACTTCGGCCAGCACTTCGGGCAGGCGGTCGAGCATGTTCTGCTGGACCAGCTGGTTGCGCATCGTGCCCATCATTCCGCCCGGAATCTGGTGGCGCAGCGCGGTCACGTCGTATTCGTAGAACTGGTTGACAAGGTAGCCGGCAGCCTTGCCGACCCGTTCGAAATGGTCGGAAACCGCGCTCAGCTTGCTGGTATCGATATTGTGGGTGTGGCCCATGATCGCGATGTTTCTGGTCATGATCTCGATCGAGGGGATCGAGGGACCGTTCGCCATCGAACGCACCGCAGTATGCAGCACGGTCACGCCGAATTCGATCGCGTCCATGTAGCTCTTGGCCGACTGGCCGAGCATGTTGTTGGCGTGCATCTCGATCGGCTTGCCGCGCGCCTTGGCGACGATCGCGGGGACCAGCGTGGCAATCCGCTCGCGGTCCAGCACCCCGCCGGTATCGTAAAGCAGCAGGCTGTCGACTTCGGGCAGCGCGGAAAGCTTGTCCGCCTTGTCGGCGTAATAGGCATCGTCATGCACCGGGGACAGCGTGAACAGCATCGTCCCCGCGACCTGGCAGCCATGCGATTTCGCGACCTTGGCCAGCCGGTGCATCTTCCCGATGTTGAACAACACGTCATAAAGCCAGAAGCTGCGCATCCCGTGGACGCACAGGCGGTCGACCCAGATGTCCATCAGCGCATCCGGGGTATGGCCGAAGGTGACCGACCCGTTCGAGCGGCACCCGGCCCGCAACGGGGTGTCCGGCATCGATTTGACCAGCAGGTCCATCCCCGCCCAGGGATCTTCCTGGCAGTGCCGGATCAGCACTTCGAACAGCGACGAGCCGCCCAGACTGATGATCTGGTAACCGGTCTGGTCGATGATCGGGGTGACCGGCAGCGCCATGCCGGCCTGCATCCGCATGCCCCACAGGCTCTGCTGCCCGTCGCGCAGCGTTTCGTCGAGGAACTGGATATGCGCCACGCGCTTACTCCGCTGCTTGCCGCTGGGCCGCGAACATGTCCTGTTCGAGCCAGCGGGTATGAATGGTGTTTGCCCGAAACCCGGGCTCGCGCAGGATCGCCCGGTGAAGCGGGATGGTGGTCGGCACGCCTTCGACCTCGAACCCGTCCAGCGCGTCCAGCATCCGGTCGATCGCCGCATCGCGGGTGTCGGCGTGGACGATCAGCTTGCCGATCATCGAATCGTAGAACGGCGGGATCACCGCGCCTTCGTAGATGTGCGAATCCAGCCGCACGCCGTCACCTTCCGGGGTCCGCCAGCGGGTGACGGTGCCCGGCACCGGCACGAAATCGCGCGCCGGGTCCTCGGCGTTGATCCGGCATTCGATCGCGTGGCCGGTCAGGACGACATCGTCCTGCGCAACCGACAGGCCCTGCCCGCCGGCGATGCGCAGTTGTTCCTGCACCAGTTCACGCCCGGTCACCATCTCGCTGACGGGGTGTTCGACCTGGATGCGGGCGTTGACCTCGATGAAGTAGATTTCGCCGCGCCGGACGTCGTAGAGGAACTCAGCGGTGCCGGCGTTGCGGTAGTTCACGCTGTTCGCCAGATTGACCGCCGCCTGATGCAATTGCGCGCGCAAGGCACCGGGCATCGCCACGCAGGGCGCTTCCTCGATCACCTTCTGGTAGCGCCGCTGGACCGAGCAATCGCGCTCGCCAAAGTGGATCACCGTGCCCTGCCCGTCGCCCCATCAGCTGGACTTCGACATGGCGCGCCTCGGGCACGAAGCGTTCCATGAACAAGGTGCCATCGCCGAACGCGGCGACTGCTTCGGCCGACGCACGGTGAAACCCCGCTTCCGCTTCGGCGGGACCATTGACGATCACCATCCCGCGCCCGCCGCCGCCAGCCGCAGCCTTGAGCAGCACCGGATAGCCGAGCTGGTCGGCCATGCGTCTTGCGTCCGCCGCCGAGGCGATCTCGCCGCTGCCGGGAACCAGCGGAACGCCGGCCGCCGCCGCCATTTCGCGGGCGCGCAGCTTGTCGCCCAGCGCCTCGATCATGTCGGCCTCGGGCCCGACGAAGACAATGCCATGTTCGTCGCACAGCCGCGCCAGTTCCGCGCGCTCAGACAGGAACCCATAGCCCGGGTGCAGCGCATCGCAGCCGCTGGCCTTGGCGGCCTGCACCACCAGCCGCGCATCGAGATAGCTTTTGGCGGCCGGGCCGGGGCCGATCACCAGCCGCCGGTCGGCCAGCCGCGCGGTGATGCTGTCCCGGTCGGCATCGGAGACCCCGATCACCGTTTCAAGGTTCAGCGCCTGTGCCGCGCGCAGCACGCGCAGCGCGATTTCGCCCCGGTTGGCAATGAACAGGCGGGAAATGGCCATCGCGTCAGGCCGGCAGAATGACGAACAGCGGCTGCCCGGCAGCTACCAGTTCGCCGTCGGAGACCAGCACTTCGGAAACTGTGCACGCCGTCCCGGCGCGCACGGCGGTGAACAATTTCATCACTTCGACCAGGCACAACTCGCTGTCGGCCGCAACGCTGGCGCCCAGTTCGACATAGGGCGCGGCGCCCGGCTTGGGCGAGCGGTAGAACGTGCCAAGGTACGGCGCACAAACCACAGTGGCACCTTCGGGCCAGCTGCGTTCACCGCCCGCTGCTGCCGCGACCGGCACCGATCCATGCGCCGCCGCAGCAGGCGCGGCAGCCGGAGCCGAAACCGGAGCCGCGCTCAGCCGCTGGCGGTTGCGGTCAAGGTTGTGGGCATCCAGTCCGGGGGCGTCGGCGTCCTGTGACAGGTAGACTTCAAGATCGCCGTACTTGCCATGTAGTTCGCGCAGGCCCGACCGCTTGAAGTCCTCGATCAGCAGTTCAAGGTCGGGAATGGGATCGGGGCCTTTCATGCACGCGCACTCCGGATAGCTGCGACATCGTCCCGGCTGAGGCCAGCGCCCTGCCCGGCAAGGGGCGAACCCTCCTGCTCAAGCCGGTAGAGCGCCTGCACACGCTCGTCGCCGGGCGCATATTTGACCGTGGCGTCACAGATGAAACGATAGGGATCGGCCATTTGCGCCGGGCGGAATGCCGCCGCGCGGGCATTGTATTCGGCCAGCGAGAGCCTTCCGGCGGTGGTGGTGTAGACGTCCTGCTTGGCCGGAAAGTGGGTGACGCCCGGCCCGATCGGGGCCAGCCTGGGCGCCTCGCCCTCGCGCTGCAGCACGGAATAGGGGATCTGCGAGATATAGCGCACCGGGTTGTTGTTGTGCTGCATCATCGCGTACTTGTGGAGTTGCTGGCTCGGCAACGAGATCAAGCCGACCAGTTCCCCCAGAAAATCACGCCCAAACTCGTCATTCAGCAGCGGCCGGAAGCGTTCGGCGCGCGGGTCGATCGTCATCCAGTCGTTCACGTCGTAAACGCCAGCCAGGTGCGCGAAATCCTTGATGATCGAGAAATAGGTCAGCGCACCCGCATCCATCATCTCGTCGCGCGACCAGCCGGCCATGCGCTTCCACAGTTCGACGGTGGCCGTGCGGATCCGCCCGGTCAGGTCCTCGAACGTATCGGCCAGTTCGTCGGGCGAGCCCATCCCGACCGGAACATGCCCTTCGGACAGCGCGTCCGAGGTATAAAGGCCCACGCCGGTGAGTTTATCCGAGGTGAATTCGGGGCGCGATTCGAAGCTGCCCCAGTCGTCCATCAGGTAGAACTGGCAGCCCGTCGCCTCCATCGTGACAGTGAGGTTGGCGAAGGGGATGTCCCCGGCCACCCCGTCCAGCCACGGGTAATCGCCCTCGGCCAGATCGGAGAAGTCGCGGATGATCAGTTCGCGATCCTCGCCCAGCCGGTACGGGCCGGAGTTGTTCAGCGCGCAACGGCTCTCGCACGAGACGAGGAAGCCATATTGCGAG